>RFPR01000293.1 GCA_009928265.1 Pseudomonadota bacterium
AACTGGATGGTGTCGGCAAAGCCGGTGGCAACGTTGTTCTGGACATCAAGGGCGGAGACGGTCACATTGAACGGCACTCCGGCCGTGATCGACGCAGGAACACCACTCAAGGCAAGTGATGTGGCCGCGCCCCCTTGGACGGTGACACCCGTTGAGTTACCCACGGCAACACCCGAGATCGTAGCTCCCAGCGTGACCGATCCTGATTTGACCCCGGTGAAGGTTGCGGTGTACACCCCGCTCCCCGAACTTGCCACAGGGCCCAAGGTGCCTGAGCCGGGCGATGCGGTCGAAGTGAAGGCGATCTGTCCGAGCGCCGGCAGGCCGGAAGGATTCAGGTTGCCATAGGCATCCTTCGTGGTGAGGGTTGCGGTAATGGAACTCCCGGACGCCACAGTGGATGCTGAAGCGGTGACCATGCTGTTTGCAGCAGAGACAGGACCCGGGATCACGCTGATCGTGGATGAGGTAACGCTTCTCATCCCATCCGATGCGGTGATCGTTTTGTTTCCGACAATGTTGTGAATCACGAGGAACGACTTGGTTCCGTTCACGAGCTGAGCCGCCGGCGGAAGAGTCGCCTCAGAGTCACTCGAGGTGATGATCACCGGGACGGAGGAGTTGGCGGTGTTTCCGAAAGCGTCTTTTGCGGTGACACTGAAGGTGACCCCTTCACCGGCAGTATCCTGAGCTGGAATGGAGCCAAATACCAAGCTTGCAATCGGGGCAGGGTTCACGGTGATCGGCGAGGAGCTCACACTCAGCGTGCCGTCGGATGCGGTCAGGGTCCGCGTACCCGCAGTCCGGAACTGAAAGCCCGTAAAGGTCTTTGTTCCGCTTGGAAGACTGGAGGGCGCAGGCAACTCGGCAGAGTTGTCTGTCGAAGTGATGGTCACGGTTTGGTTGTAGCCGGTGACCGTGTTTCCGAAGGTGTCTTTCGCCGTGACCGAGAAATCAAGAGCCAAACCTGCGGTTGCGCTCGAAGGAATGGTGCCGAGCACCAGGGAGCTTGCAGCCGCTGAACCCACAAGAATTGCACCCGATTGCTTCGAGAGCGTACCATCTCTTGCGGTCAAGGTCTGGGATGCAGCGGTCTTCAAGGTCACCGCAAAGGTTCCCATGCCGTTTGTCAGCATTGCAGGGGTCGGAAGGGCTGCATTCCCATCCGTC
>RFPR01000294.1 GCA_009928265.1 Pseudomonadota bacterium
GCCGTGTGGGCCTCCGGTGGTGATCAGGCCAAAGTACTGGCGTACGTCAGGGATTCGAAAAGATAGAAATTCACAGCCTGTGAGTCGTTTGCCTCCAGAGAGGCTTATTTGACTGCTCTCCCCTCGTCGGCGTCGATGTAGTCGAACATCGTCTGGATCTCTGGACGATTCGAGAAACCGCTCTCCTTCTTGCGGCGCTCCAGGATCTCAACAAGGTCATCCTTCCAACCTCGACGAGTCATGAATCCATTCCAGACCTCGGTCTGCTCCTCAGTCGGAGCCTGACCATGCTTTGCCACCCAAACCCAGGCCTCCTCATCTGAGAGAGTCGCGCCGACGGCGGTGGCAAGGGCGGAATATTCGACTCCAAGCAGGGAGCAGCAGCGGAGGTCAAATCCTTTGCCAAGATTTGGAACGTAATCAGCCCCGAGCGTACCAGCGGAATGCAGGCGGATCTTGTCGATCATTCGGGAAAAATACACCAGCCCATGGCAGGTTTCGTAAGGGCTAACAGGAAGAGTTGCGCTCATATTTTTGCAGGCTTATCAGGAGTGATGAATCCACTCAAGAGGAAGAGGACGGCGGCAATACAGATACAGGAGTCGGCGACATTGAAGGCAGGCCAGTGGTAGGTGCCGAACTGGAAATCGAGGAAGTCGACCACATGCCCCCGAGTCAGCCGGTCGGTCACGTTCCCAAGGATACCCGAGAGGATCAGGACCCATCCGCACTGCATGAGGAGCCCAGGGAAGCGACGGCGCAGGACAATCAGCAGCACAAAGACCGCCAGAGAGAGAATGGCGAAGAAGCGATTGCTATCATGCATCATACTGAAAGCAGCTCCCGTGTTGTAGACATGGGTCAGACTGAAAAATCCGGGGATCACCGCAACGGCTTCCTGGAAGCCAATATGGTGGACAACAGCCCACTTGCTGGCCTGATCGGCGAGAAAGAGAACGAAGATCACTCCCCAAGCGACGGGCAGAGAAATCGTCCCATGAGGACTTTTGCCGCTCATGTTGCGGAGACTGCTTCCGTGCAGCGGCCGCACAGGGTCGAGTGCTCCGCGTGAGAACCTACCTCGTCGCGGTGACGCCAGCAGCGTTCGCATTTCGCGGACTCAGTCTTGGCGATCACGATGTTCTTGGGCCCCTTGCTAATCGTAAGATT
>RFPR01000295.1 GCA_009928265.1 Pseudomonadota bacterium
GAGGTCCTTCAACCCGTACGTCATCCGGTTCTCGTCCAACAGATGCGTGAGAATGATGGTGTCGTGGTACGGGCCGGGAGGGATGCGACCACCGTAGTACTTGGAAACCGACATCAGGTCGAACTTGGTGTTCTGGCCGATCTTCCCACGGTCAGAGAACAGCAGAGGCTCCAGAGCGCCGAACACCTCACCTGGAGACAGTTGATCCAACCGAGGAGTGTAGGTAGCGGGAACGTGCACCTTGCGGCGAGCCTTCGATAGTTCCCCATTGGCCAGCACCCTGCGCTCATGCTCCGGAGGGAGGCGTCGCTCATCGTGTGCGGGAACATCCACGTACCCCAGAGGGTGGTTGATCGGGATCAGGTGGACATGCCCACAAGCGCCGAGGCCAACCCACAGCACGTCGTTGGTGTGCGGATTACCGAATGTGGTCTCCACATCAATGACGAACGCAGGCTGATCCAACAGGTATGACACAGCGGCATGGAGTTCGGCCAAGTCGGTGATGAGATGGGGAACGGGACGGACCCGGAGGCCCGTCCCGCTCTCAGTTGACGTAGATGACATCAGTAGCCGGAAGACGACAACTCTTCAGCGATCTCTTCCAACTCGCCACGCTTCGGCAGCGAGACCACGTCAGGCTCGTACAGGCCGACCGCCTCCAGTTCGGCGTTGGAGGGAGGATGGACACTCCAGTCCTCCAGCAGGCTCGTCGGCTTGACCGGGACGATGTTCGTCTGCGTGGTACCGCCCTTCTTGGAGCCGGTACCGCCCGACGACTGCTGGACAGCGAAGTAGCCACGAGTGAGCGGCCCGATCTTCGGGTCATTGTGGTAGTCCTCCAGCACGTTGAACAACTTGACGCCGACATCCCAGGAGCGAAGACTGGGAACGCCGTCGTCACCGATCAGCGCCACGTTGAACGATGACACAGCCTGAGCCTTGTCGCCCACGTCGCAGAGCGGACAGCGCTTGCCGAAGGTCTGCGGGCAGGTGTACGGGCGCTTCGACACACCGTTGGCACCGTTCCGCTCAACCCAGTGGCGACGGAAGTTGACGTACGGGGCGTCCTCCAGGAACTTGATGATCTGTGTCTTCGGTGCAGGCTTGAAAGTCTGTGCGTAGTCGCTGGCGGCCTCGGCCTGCTGCTTGCCAGCGGTCCAACCGCC
>RFPR01000296.1 GCA_009928265.1 Pseudomonadota bacterium
TACAAGGATCAGATCGGCATCTTTCACACGGCGCTTGCTCAGAGCTTTTTCGGTCTACTTCTCATTATTGCGGCAGTGACCGGAAAGGGTTTTCTTGCAGGAAAATGGACCAATGACCTTGCCGCTTCCTCGCTTCGTCGTCTTGGAATCGCCGCACTTCTCTTGACCTACTTCCAGCTCGGAATCGCCGCCACGATCCGCCACCAGCATGCGCCACTCGCGATCCGTGATTTCCCGACGGCCTACGGCGCACTCTTCCCTGATACTTCCCCTGCATCGATGCAGAAGATCAATGCTGAGCGTGAGAAAGACCGGATCGCGCCAGTCTCCGCATCGCAGATCTATCTGCAGATGACTCACCGCATCGGAGCAGTTGCTCTCCTGCTTGTTGTGATTTCCTTCGTGGCCCGTGTCGTCCAGATAACACCCCTTGGTCACTGGCTCAGGGGATGGAGTCTTCTCTGGTGCGGGGCAATCCTTCTGCAGATCCTGCTCGGAGCCATGACCATCTGGTTTAATAAGGCAGCAGATGTCGCCACCACACACATGGCCCTTGGGGCCCTTCTGACAGCCTTCACGATTCTGTTGGTGTTCCGGCTGTTCTGTGCGGGTCACGTTACTGGGGAGGAACCGGCATGAGCGGAGGCGATGCCATTGCGGACAAACCCTCGGTTGCAAAAGGGAGCGGACTCCTCGGCGATCTTGGGGAGCTTTCCAAGGCGCGGCTTTCCCTACTGGTCCTTCTGACCACGCTGGTCGGCTTTCTGACCGGATGGCATGGACCGATGGACTGGACGTTGCTTGTGGCGACGCTTGTCGGAACGGCTCTTAGCGCCGCTGGAGCCTCCGCCCTGAACCAATGGATTGAGCGTGATCTCGATGCGCTCATGCCGCGTACGGCCGACAGGCCCCTGCCTGCACGGAGGATGCATCCATCAGACGCCCTGCTCTTCGGTCTGCTTTGCTGTGGAAGCGGTGTGGCGCTGCTTGCGCTTCTGGCAAATGCCATCACGGCTCTTCTTTCATTTCTCACCATCGTGATCTACGCACTGGCCTACACCCCGATGAAACGTGTGAGTGAGCTCAACACACTCGTGGGAGCCGTGCCGGGAGCCCTGCCGCCGCTGCTCGGATGGACGGCCGCCACAGG
>RFPR01000297.1 GCA_009928265.1 Pseudomonadota bacterium
ACCCCTGCGAAGACCCGGAGCGTGAGATGGAGCCGTATCGCGGGATGCCGGGTTCCTATTCGACGGAGGACGATTTCCGGGCCGAGTACGAATCCGAAGCGGCCTACCTTCTCCGGCTTGGTCAGCTACTCCGAGCGGAGCGCGACTATCTGACGGACCATCCGGAACTACTGAAGCCGGAGTCGCACGTATACCTCCTGCGGACCGCGATTCTCCCCGAGTCGTGATCGTGCGGGTCCTTCCGCCTCTGGGGCGATGCCCATCCGACCGCAAGCCACCGAACCGACACACAGAGTTATTCCGCACAAAGGGCGGGCAAGATCGCGCCCTACATCAGCGAGAGAAACCGTGAGTGCCTACCCCTCGCGTCTGCCCGCAAATTACCTCGCGTTTTTTCCAAACCCGGGGCCTCTCGCACCTCTGGGCCGCGCGTTCGCATAAACCGCACCGTTTCCGCATTGGTGTACGTGGCCGAAATTGCGCAATCGACAAAAGCGCCTGCCCGATGGCGGCGGAAATCAGACTTGCGCGCTCGCCTATTCGCGCTATGATCGAAGGGGAACCGATACCTTAGTGGAAGGGATCGACCACCAACGCAAAGGGGGAGACGATGGCAGACGAAGTGAAGGTCTACGTGGTCGAGTTTCGGGATAGGCCGAACTACCAACTCCAGTGGCGCGACCCGATCACCCAGAAGCTCCGCACGAAGACCACCACCGTAAAGCGGACCGGGCTAGCCCGCGATCGTAAGGTGGCCGAGCGGCTGGCCGGCGAACTGGAGACGCAGCTGGCCAGCGGATCAGCGGCCCTTCCGTCCAAGTTCACGTGGGACCAGTTCAAGACGCGATACAAAGACGAAGTGGTGCCGGGGCTGGCGAAGGAGACCGCCAACAAGATCGACGTGGTGCTGAATCACGTCGACACCATCGTCTGCCCCCATCTCCTCCGCGATCTGACGGAAGCCCGCATCTCCCACTTTGCGGCCTCCATCCGGGCTAAGAAGAAGGCCGAGACTACGATCCAAAGCTACCTAGCCCATCTGAAGGCCATGTTGCGGTGGGCAGTCTCGCAAAAGCTCCTCCCCGCCTGCCCTTCGTTTCCGAAGGTCCAGCGGAAGAAGAAGAGCAAGGGGTCCACGC
>RFPR01000298.1 GCA_009928265.1 Pseudomonadota bacterium
GCAGGAGACCCTTCTTGCCGAGATGAACTCCCGAGTAAAGGGGCTTATGGGGATTGATTATCGCGACAAGATCAGCAAGCCCCTGGCCGTAATCGTGGGCAAATGCGACGTCTGGCAGGAGATGATCGGTCGCGAGAATCTGAAGAATGCAGTGAACGACGGAGAGCTCGACCTTGATGTCGTAAGAAACCTCTCCGATTTGGTGCGCGCCAAGCTTCTGGAGATAACTCCCGCAATTGTGGCGAATGCCGAATCCATTTCGGACAATGTCATGTACTTCCCCGTGAGCTCATTCGGTTGTTCTCCTGAACTCCTCGGTACTGATCCGGCCAGTGGTCACCCCATCCTCTCGCCAGATCCGAACAAGATCGCACCGATCCTCGTCGAGATTCCCACCCTCTGGATCCTCTCCCAGATTAACCGTCACCTTGTCCCCTCCAAGGGAGGGGAGTAACCGATCATGGCCTGGCAACTCGTCTATACGAGCGCCCCTGCGTTGATTGACGCGGGACGCTCGGGATTCGGAACCGTGGCGCGCCATGAGGCAATTAGACCAGCTCTGCAGACGGAACTGGAGCGCATCTCACAGTTCAGCCGTGAGCAGGGACTCAGCAGGAACCGCATCCTCTTCTATCACCGGGTCATGGACCTAAGGGGCGAGCGTTATCACGTCCTCTCAAGGATTAAGGATGCGGGCTCCGACTACACGGGGCGAACCAACCACATCGCCCACCACATTGTTCTCACAGCCGCCGAGGGCGAGCAATGCTACCGGACAACGCGGTGCTCCCCCGCCGACATGATCCTCTGGGTCACCTCAAACGGCCTCTGGCGTGACCAGTGGAATGAGTCTGCACGACTATTTGATTCCACAGAAGAGATTGCCGTTGGAGCGATTCCTGCACGATTATCCCTACCTGCCGTTTCTTGGGGATCAGTGACAGGTGCCGCTGCCAATGCCGCCATCTTGGCTCCGGGAGGGGCGGCGACAGAGGGGTGTTGGCTCTTGTATAGGGAGGAACAGTCCGCGGAAGTACTGCCGCTCATAGGGGAGGCGCTGTGTCTGCATTCAAATCCTTGGGCCATCTCCTTCTCCACAGACACTCAGCCCACCGACCGGATTGAGGAGATACAATGGA
>RFPR01000299.1 GCA_009928265.1 Pseudomonadota bacterium
TGGGAGTCAGGTCCATCCGGCCACCTGCACGCCACGGTCATCACAACTACCCCCAATCGGGAAATGGGAGAGATCCACGATCGGATGCCTGTGATTTTGGAGCTCAGTCGGTGGAAGGATTGGTTTTCTAACAAATCTCTCACCGATGAGGAACGCCGGAACCTCCTGGCCCCTTCACCGGATGGAACTTTAATGCGTTGGCCCGTGGGAAAATCTGTGGGAAGTGTCAGGAACGACTATCCAAGACTGATGGAGCGGGTAGAGGAGCAGGGATTCACCCCTGAGTTGTTCTGATTGGCAGACTCTACCTGAAGAGTTCCAACTGGTTCCCTCCCCCGAGGGCAAGGGCATCGATTCCCAGAGCCCGGAGGTCGCCGGCAAACTCCTCGGTGAATCCATGAACGGTGTAGACCTTCCTGGCTCCGGTCTCCTCGACGTGCTCGATCAGCTCCCCATGGTCGGCATGATCTGAGAGAGGAAAAGCGACATCACATCGGTTCCGGTAGATGGCACTCGAATCCATTGCCCAGCCAGTGACGACGGCGCTTCGACTTTTCTAAATATTTTGGGAGGAGCGACTGTTCGGCGGAATGATAAGCACCTTCCCCTGATGGTTCTTCCCGGTCCAAATGGAGTAGGCACCCAGGTCGACCCCGTGTTTCTGATACACAGCACTCATCACACTCACGGAGCGGTGTACCACAACCTCCATTCCTGATCCTGCAAGGATGGCCAAGAGCTCCTGTGATTTCCCCAAAGAGTAGGCCAAGAGGACTGGGGTGACTCCCTCCTGCAGGGTCTTCCTGCAGAACTCCCGGATCTGCTCCCTTACTCTATCAACGGGAGGAAACGCATATCGTGGATGACCAAAGGTGCATTCCATCACAAGAGTGTCGGCCTTTGCCGCTGCAGCCTCCTTGCAGGTCAGGCTTTCCCGGCGCTTGAAGTCACCCGTGTAGAGAAGCCTGCCCTCATCGGTCTCCACAAGAACCTGCGCCGAACCAAGAATGTGACCAGCCGGGATGAGGGTGATCCTGGCCCTGTCCGTCGCATATGTTTCTCCGTAATCAAGCTCGATGAGGGTGCATCCAGCGGGAACGGGTTTCCGGG
>RFPR01000300.1 GCA_009928265.1 Pseudomonadota bacterium
GCTATACTTCCTGTTCCTTGTCTAAGTAAACCAGCAGTATCTCCAATAGCAATTGAAGATGAACCTTGTCCGGTAGCACCAGCTAATAAACCAATAGCAATAGAATTACAATTTTGACCAGTTTGACCAGCATTAGTTCCAATAGCAATTGAATTACAATTTTGATTAATACTTCCAGCAAAATATCCAATAGAAATAGATCCAGACCCTTGATTATTTGAACCTGTATTATCTCCTATTGCTATAGAACTTGCTTGTTGGTTATTAGAACCAGCAAATATACCTATTGCAATAGCACTTATTCCTTGTGATTTTTCTCCTGCAGAATTACCAATAGAAATAGAATATGCTTGTTGGTTATTACAACCTGCAGAATTACCAATAGAAATAGCAGTAAATCCTTGTGTATTTTGTGCTGCATTACAACCTATAGCAATAGAATTAGCTCCTTGTAAATTTTGTCCTGCACCAGATCCTATTGCAATAGAACTAGCATTTTGAGAATTTGAACCAGCAAAAGAACCAATAGATATTGATCCAGAACTTTGACCAGTTGCGCCGGCCAAGGTTCCGATAGCAATAGCATCAGAACTTTGTGAATTTGATGCTGCTGTATCTCCAATAGCAACAGATCTAGCACCTTGACTTATTCTACCAGCTAATAAACCAATAGCAATAGAATTAGAATTTTGTCCAGTTTGACCTGCAGAACTTCCTATTGCTATAGAATTTGTAGCTTGATTTACTCTAGCTGCATTTTGACCTATAGCAATTGATCCAGTTCCTTGTCTAAGTAAACCAGCATTATCGCCAATAGCAATAGAAGATGAACCTTGTCCTGTAGCGCCAGCAAATAAACCGATAGAAATAGAATTAGAATTTTGACCAGTTTGACCAGCATTAGTTCCTATTGCAATAGAATTAATATTTTGAGTATTAACACCTGCATTTAAACCGATAGCAATTGAATTTGAATTTTGATTTGTAGAACCAGCATTAGTTCCTATTGCTATAGAATTAATATTTTGATTGCTATTTGCTGCATTACAACCTATAGCAATAGAAGTATTTCCTTGAATAAACTGTCCTGCTAAAAAACCTATAGCTATA
>RFPR01000004.1 GCA_009928265.1 Pseudomonadota bacterium
CCCCAGCAGCGATCACCGCATTTGAGGCAACCGAGATGCCGCCGCTTCCAAAGGATTCGCTGTTTCCGGCCACTACCGTTCCCCCGTTGAGCGTTGTCCCTCCACTGTAGCTGTTGGCTCCATTGAGGTTGAGAGTTCCTGCCCCTGACTGGATCAGGGATCCGTTACCAGAAATCTCTCCACTCACCGTGATCGCCCTGCCTGCAGATTCCTGCATGGTAAGGGCTGCAGTGTTGGAGATCGCAGCGAGGGTTAGGTTGCCAGCGGCGGCGTTAAAGATCTGGTTGGAGGTCGTGTTCAGCCCGAGGGAGATCGTCTGTGTCGCCGCCGAGTTGTTGGTGATGCCGCCGGTGATAGTCAGAGTCTGTGATGCATTCGTACCGCCTAGGGTAAAGGCACCTGCCGAATTGCTGTAGGTCAGGCTGGAGAGATTGGTGACGGCATTGTTGGTAATTGCTCCTCCTGAGGTTCCGGTAATGCCCACAGCAGTCCCGTCGGAGGCAGCCTTACCGTTGGTCCAGTTACTGGTGTCACTCCAGTTGCCAGATCCTGTCGTCCAGTTCCAGGGGCCGGAATATCCGCCAGAACCTCCTCCACCCGAGATGTTAGTGGCAGAGAGAATTCCATTGGTGAATCGTATCGAGAGCAGATTGGCAGAGAGGGCAACATTGCCGAAATCGACAGGATCAGGCGTGTACTGTGAGAGAATCAGATCGGGATTCATGGTAACCTGATGATCGGAATTTCCAGTATAGGAAATGGCTCCGGCGAAGGCTCCAGATGGGTCCTCCTGCATGTCACTCCAAGCCTTCTGACCTTTCTCAAACACCGAGTAGGACAAGTTGGCACCGGAAACATTCGCAGTGCCAACCCTGCCCGTGGTCACGTTAACGTTAAGATCAGGCCATTTTTGCGCCAGATCATACAATGAGACTCCAGTTATCTGACCAAGCACTGTGGATGACGATTGCCGCGAAATGAACAGCTTCATGTTGTTGGCATCACCCTCTGCAACAGGATCGTCGTACGAAATAAAACCCATAATGCCCCAGAACAATGTATCCCGCTGGAACCAATCATTTCCATACGTCTGCGAAATAATGGAGTTGCCAGAGAAATCGTATCGAAAACCCGATTGATTTGAGGGGAAAGATCCGAGATCGATAGCCATGTTATCATTGGCACCAAATGCTGCGGAATCCGTTTCACGGAAGAACAACAAAAGGTTTCCGGGAGTATCTCCCGCTACAGCCAAGAGAGCCGGAGAGGTAAAGATGGTCACCAGAATAAGAAAGCCACTAAAAAACCTCCCTGGATTCAGGCGAGGTATGAAAAAGCAGCGCAAAAGCGACTTGTAGGGCATGGTAGATTCTTATTATAGCACCTTGAACGCTGAAATCCCGTTACAGATTCGTCACATCACTCCCCTTGCATCAAATCATGGACCGCAATCGGACCGATCTCGGCAGCAAGCTGTTCCTTGAGTTTTTCAGATGATTCCTTGAGCACGCCCAAATCGGTATTTCCCCCGCCTGCTTGTTGGAGTGCGAGATAAGACTCAAAGGCTTTCTGAACAGCAAGTTGTTGATCCTGATCAAGCAGGGCCATTTTAGAGGGTTTGATCTCATAAAGAAAAGGAGGTGCGGTATCAGGCACTTCCTCAGAGGCCTCGACTACAGGATTTGATGCGCTCACTTGAAGGGGTGCCTCGCTGCCCATCTTGGCGGACCCCTGTGAGCCATGATCCTGTATCGCATTCATTTCATTATGGACATGCTGAGAAACTGAAGTCTTCGTTGTAGAGTGAGGCTTTTGAGGAACTCCTTGCGTATTTGAGGAAGAAGAGTGGCTAGCTATTCCGGACACGTCACCGATTCCCTGGCAGATGAGATATGCAAGGACCGAAGTCAGCAGCAGGATGAACGTGAGTAGCAATCTCACAACCCATTGATTGATGCGGGAGGATTTCATAGGGGACAATACCGATAGAATATCAGAACCGACTATGACCTTTTGGAGTAAAAACAAAGAAGGCCCCCGTGATGGGGGCCTTCCGATTAAATGAACTGCTATTTACTCAGAGTAGCTTTCAGGCCCTCTTACGACGAGCAATGTAGAGAAGAGCAACTCCAGACAAAGCAAGAAGCATGTAGGTGGAAGGTTCGGGAACAACCACGAGATAACCGCTCTCAATGTAAACAGCGGCTGGAATCGTCTGATTGAAGTTATTCAAACCACCAGCAGCCGTGTAAATTCCCAAAGAATTCGTGGATGATGTGAATGAAGTAACTGGGTTATCCTGAGACTCAGCAAAGAGCCCACCCCAACCACCAACACTAAGTGTGGTCCAGGATGCCGAGTCGGCGCTGTCGAGAACGAGGTAATCACTTGTGAGGAAGCCTCCCCCACGAGTGGCTCCACTGATCGTTCCACTTGAGAGCGCTGTTGAAGAATTATTCAGCGCAAACTGCTGGAAAGTAGGTTGAGCTGTGTAAACAGAAATAGGATCAAGCGTGACAGAAGCACTGTTGGTGAGACGAGTGGAAGCGAATGACTGGTATAAATCATCGCCACCATTGATCTCGTAGGAATCATTGGCAATTACGCCATAATAAAGATCCGTACGATTGAACCAGTTAGTTCCATACGTTGTGCTGAGAATGGAGCTAGCGCCGCTGAGATCGTATGTGTTGCGAGTGTCAGTGATGATGCTGGAAAGAGCTCCAAGATCGATGACAACGTTGTTGCTTTCTCCCGTCGTCCCAGTTTCAGCACGGAAACCAAGAACGAGATTACCAGGAGTTGCGACTGCCGCAGATGCGGCAACACTACCAGCAAGGATGAGAAGTGCTGCGAGTGAATTTTTCATGGTTGGTGTTGATTTTTTGGAGCTGAATTGAACACCCCTGAGTATTCTCTAAATACTCAGGGGCGTCAATGAATTTTTACTGATTAGCGGTAGAGGGCTGCGTTGGTGCTGTACTTGATGTCACCACCATCACTCTGACGATAGACCTTCATGTCACCGAGCGCGATGTTGGGAGCCAACAGCGGGTTGGTCGTCGCATAGGATGCGAAGGTGTTAGTGAGATAGGTGAGGGTGTTTGAGGCAGCAGCGCTCATGCGAGCGGAATCCCAGAGGATGTGCTCGTAGGACCAGAAGGGATACTTACCGCTGATGATGTTGGTGTATCCGGAGTCAAGCTGGCCTGGGTTGGCTGCGCTGTACTCATTGGTGAGGCCGAAACGACCGTGAACACCCTCAAACTTGAGGGGGACGATACCACCGGAGTATTTAGCAACAGCGTCGGCCACGCCAGCGTAGCTGATGAGGATGTTGGTATTACCACGGCCGTTCACCGTGACAGGGATACCACTAACGGATGCTGACATTGAGTTGGTCATGTAACCAGCAAGGGTGCCACCGGAGGATTCGCCATTGCCGGCTGCAGTCACCGAAAGACCCGAAACATTGTTCGATGTGTAATCACCAAGAGCGGTAATTAGACCACCGCTCGCCGTGGGCTTGTAGTTCTTGATGGCAGTGTTGTAGCCGACCTTGGCCACAGTCAGTGCGGTGACGCGGGTGCCCGAGAAGGGATCGCGACCGGTGAACCAGGCGCCGCCGGTGAGGTCGTTGGTGTTACCAGTCACGATGCTGGCGGGAATACGCCCAGCCTTTGCCAACTGGCAGGCTGTGCTAAGGCTGATGTTGTCAATCCCGCAACCCTTGTTCGCAACAAAGGTGAAAGGAACAACACCGACCTTCACCTCGCTAAGCGTTGCGTAGGTACGGCCGTCCTTGCCCTTACCCTGGAAGTTGGAGACGGCCTGCCAGGTATCTGAGAAGGCGATGTCTCCACGGGTGTTGATTTTGTTGGCTGTAGCAAGTGCGAGGCCGGTCTTTGGAAAAGATCCCGTAAGGGCCTTTACCTTTGTGGCATCATAGAAGTCAGCATTGACAGTGTTGCTGGCAGGGGATGCAACAGTGCGAATTCCAGCCTCAGATCCCGACCACGAGACGGAGAGATCAATCGTTGATCCATTGACAGTGATATTGGTAAAGATAAGCGCTGAAGCGGTATCATCCGTCGAGCTGCTTCCGGTTGTTGCGGCGAGGTTGGCGCCATAATCATCGAAGAGCGACTTGTTGACAGCGCTACGGAATGCCGTAGCACCGGTGAGATAGATCGTCTCAGCGGAGGCTGAGGCAATCGAGAGGGCCGCGAGGGCGCCCATCAGTATGTTCTTGTTCATGGTATATGGGTTGTTTTGGTTGTTTTAACTGCGATTCTGAGGATTAAGCGTTTGCGCGGCGATAAGCCACGATCAGGAGAAGTGCTCCGAAGCCGATGAGGGCATAGGTGGAGGGTTCGGGAACCGAGTTGACCGAGAGGGTGCCATCCGATCCGAGAGAGATCGTGCCGGTCTGGATGGCAGGCTGGTCACCAAAGTCACCCTGCGCGTTCATGAGACCATTGAAGTAGATGTTCTGGCTGTTGGTCTGGTACCGGAAGGTGGCAAGCGTGCCGTTGAACGCGTCGAATCCGTTGAGATCCATGGCATAAGGCCCAGCACCATTCGAGACGGCACCTTCGCTCGAGAGTGTTCCGTTCTCAATAACAACAGTCGTGTGGTTGACTCCCAGGCTCGAAGCAATCGAGCCCGTCGTGTAGATCGGGGCGTTGGCCTCAGCGTAGAAAGCATCAGTCTTGTTCGAGAGGTTGTAAACCGACACGAGGTCCAGCAGACTTGACTGCGGGCGCGAATACATGAAACCGTAGGAGTACGGTGTAGGCGCTGCACTGTTGAATCCACCAAAAACGGCCCACTTGATGGTGTCATCAGTTGCCCATCCGGAGCCATAAGCTGCTTCAAGTGCCGTGTTGAGGCTCAGGTTAAAGCTGGAGAAGTTCGAGGAGAGATCTCCAAGGTTCACCACAAGCGAGTTAGAGAGATTCACCGTGCCGGAATCAGGCTTGTCAGCGATCTTGTTGAAGTAGAGAAGGGCGCTTCCCGATCCGATGTTGGTCTGCGCCTGAGCGCTGGTTGCAACCGCGAATCCCGCTATGGCGAGGGCGGCAAGGAGTGTTTTTTTCATGCTTTTGGGTTTTTTGGGTTTGCTGAGTTTTTGTCTGACGTCGTTTGTTTTTTGGACTGCTCGGAGAAAACTGTTTTTTTGATTCGTTTGCTCTACTCACCCTATCGGGCGCTAGAAGCTTATAAAATCAGGTGTTGTGGGTGATCGATTGGGGTTTGAGATTCTTGAACTGTTGGGATCTTCTCCCAGAGTATCAAAATCGTCATGTTCTTTAATGTCACAAGTTCGTCACATAGCGCTCACTCCTATGGGGGGCTCCAG
Organism: Pseudomonadota bacterium; assembly: GCA_009928265.1. Taxonomy (GTDB): domain Bacteria; phylum Verrucomicrobiota; class Verrucomicrobiia; order Chthoniobacterales; family UBA6821; genus UBA6821. Next base: position 5,363 of record RFPR01000004.1, read on the forward strand.
TGATTGCGAAAAGGTGCCCATCGAGGCCCTGTGGGGATTAAGAAAAGCTCAACTCCCCTACGCTGCTGAATCCATTACAAGCGGAGGGTAGCAATTCCAAGTTCAGGGTTTCGGATCCGCCGCGACTGCTCTCCAAGTCTCTAAGAAAACCCTCTTGAGCCCCTTCCACTTTACAAATCTCTGTTCCCAACTTCGAAGTTCGGGGTAACCTCGACGTGATGGCGAAACCAGAAAACGGAAAAAACGGAGGCCCATCTTCCTCCAAAGGACTGGGCAGTGGGCTCGGTAAAGGGCTTGGCAAGGGGCTCGGTGCGCTTATCAATACCCGAGTCGCCACGCCTGCACCCATCATTGAGGAAGGGGAGCGCGTCCAGCAGATCCCCCTCGACCGGATCGTCGCCAGCCCGCTTCAGCCCCGCACCGAGTTCCGGGAGGAGGAGCTCCGCGAACTCGTTGACTCGATCCGTGAGCGCGGCGTCATCCAGCCGCTGATCGTCCGACTGGTTGCCGGAAAGTACGAGCTGATCGCGGGCGAACGCCGTCTCCGCGCCTCGCTCCAGGTCGGCCTGACCGAGGCCCCGGTTATCGTCCGCAAGGCGAGCGACCAAGAGGTGCTGGAACTGGCCCTCATCGAGAATCTCCAGCGCGAGGGGCTCAATCCGATCGAAGAGGCCACCGCCTACTCCCGCCTTTCCAAGGAATTTCGACTCACCCAGGAAGAAATCTGCAAGCGCGTGGGTAAAAGCCGCCCCGCCGTGGCCAACGCCATGCGTCTGCTTGAACTCGCCCCCGCGGTGCAGAACTACCTGACCCAGGGTCGCCTCAGCACCGGTCACGCCAAGGTTCTCCTGGCCCTCAAAGGACACGACGAGCAGATCTTGATCGCGGAGAAATTGATCCGCGCATCGGCTTCCGTACGCGATGCCGAGCAACTCGTTGCCGCCCATCTGGCAGGCAGCGGCCAGACTCGCAAGCGCGGTGGCAGGAGCAAGGCCACCAAGGAAACGCCGGCCCACATCAAGCATCTCGAGAACAAGCTCCGCCAGCGCTTCAACACCGGCATCACCCTTCACCACGGGGAAAAGAAGGGGCACATCTCGATCGACTACTACGGCAACGACGACCTGCACCGCCTGCTTGGTGAACTCGGTGTTTCGGTCGATTAAGTCTATCAAGTCTCCCTCCCCGTGCGTTTTCTCTCGCCGTTGGTCCGCTCAATCGTCCGCTTTATTGACTCGGATCATTTTCCCTTGGGGGCAGAGGCCACGCGGGCCCTGCCGGAACGCTTCGAGTGGGGCAAGGCCATCCCCTTCATCATCCTTCATCTCGGTTGCCTCGCAGTAATCTGGACCGGCTGGAGTCCCGTGGCCGTGGGTGTCTGCGCCCTACTCTACGTGGTGCGGATGTTCTTTGTCACCGGGATCTACCACCGCTATTTCTGTCATAAATCGTATCGGGCGGGGCGTGCTGTGCAGTTCGTGATGGCTCTGCTCGGCCTGCTGTGCGTCCAGCGAGGGGCCCTCTGGTGGGCTGCCACCCACCGCCATCACCACGCACACTCCGACGACGAGATCGACATCCACTCCCCGAGACAGCAGGGATTCTGGTGGGCCCACATCGGCTGGATGACCAGCAGTCGCAACTTCCCCACCGATTACCGACTCATTCCCGATCTGGCAAAATTCCCTGAACTCGTTTTCCTCAACCGCTTTGACCTGATCGGCCCGCTTCTCATGGCGCTACTCACCTACGGACTGGGCGCCACGCTGGCTGCATGGGATCCCTCGCTGGGCACCTCGGGCCTGCAGATGCTTGTCTGGGGGGGATTCATCAGCACAGTCCTCCTCTTCCACGGCACCTGCTGCATTAACTCGATGGCCCATGTCTGGGGACGCCCCCGCTATGACACCGGCGACGATAGTCGTAACAGCCTCCTGCTGGCGCTCATTACCCTTGGCGAGGGGTGGCACAACAACCACCACCGCTACCAGTCGGCCGCACGCCAGGGATTCTACTGGTGGGAGATCGACATCACCTACTACATCCTGCGCGGACTCGCAGCCCTGGGCATCATCAGGGATCTGAAGCGCGTCCCGGAAGGGGCCTTTCTTCCGGAGAACCACTTACCGGCACGCCGTTCCCATGCCGGAGTCTGACCCCATCAAGTCACGCCCCCGCGTCGCTGTCATCGGCACCGGCATCGCCGGCCTCACCTGCGCCTGGAACCTGCGCCATGACGCGGAAGTCACCCTCTTTGACCGTGAGCGACCGGGCGGTCACACCAACACGTTCACTGTGGACGAGGAGGGCTGTGAGATCCCGATCGATACGGGATTCATCGTCTTTAACAAGGTCACCTACCCGAATCTCTGCCGCCTCTTCGACGATCTCGGCGTGAAGGCCAAGCCGAGCGAAATGTCGCTAAGCGTGCGTCATCTGCCGCGTGGGATCGAATACAACGGGATGGGGTTCAACAAGCTCTTCGCTCAGCGCCGAAATCTCGCCAACCCTCGCTTCTACACTTTTGTTGCGGAAATCATGCGCTTCTTCCGCGTGGGCCGACGATGGCTTGCCGATGAGGCGTCTGGCGATACCTCTGGGGAGCATGCCGAGTTTGACGGCGAGGATCTTGCGACTTTCTGCAAACGACATCATTTCGGAACCGATTTTCTCGACCTCTACCTCGTGCCGATGAGTTCGGCCGTCTGGTCGACGGAACCGGGTCGCATCCTCGATTTCCCTGCGGCCACCCTGCTCCATTTTTTCCACAATCACGGCTTCCTCGGGGTGACGACTCATCACCCTTGGTTCACCGTTGAGGGCGGTTCACGGAGTTATCTCACAAAGATGCTCGATATCCTTGGTGCTCCCCATGTTGGAGATCCGGTCGTCTCGGTTTCTGAAGAGCAAGGGGCAGCGGTGATCACTACAGCCTCGGGAAAGAGGGAACACTTCGACGCCGTGGTGCTCGCCGCTCATGCCGACCAGAGCCTGACCCTGCTCTCCTCCCCGACCGAGATGCAACGGCACCTTCTTTCGCGCTTCACTTATCAGCGGAACGAGACCCTGCTCCACACCGATTCCTCGGTCATGCCGGAGCGACGACTGGCCTGGGCTTCGTGGAACTTCCGGGTGGATCAACCCAATCGTGGGCATCAACGCTCGACGACACACTACTGGATGAATGCCCTGCAGGGAGTCTCCGACCGCAGGGACTACTTCGTCTCGCTTAACTCCACCGACCTGATTGATCCCGCCTCAGTGCTCTACAGGACCACCTACGACCATCCCGTCTTCACACTCGGAGCCATCGGTGCGCAACGCGAACTTCCGAAACTCAATCACTCGGGCGGCAGGCTCTTCTTCTGCGGCAGCTATTTCCGCTACGGATTCCACGAGGATGCCTGCACAGCCGGCCTCGATGCCGCGCACGCCGTGCTTCGGTCTTTAAGGAACTCACAGGGATTAAGTGGATAAAAGGGATGGCACCCGTTCGTGAGCCTGCACCCCCATTCCCTATTCCCCATTTCCGATAACCACACCCCATGAACTCCTGCCTCTACGAGTGCACGGTCTTTCACCGGCGGTTTGCTCCGAAGCAGCATGAGTTTCTCTACCGGGTTTTCTACTTCCTGCTCGATCTCGACGAACTTGGGGATCTCGACCGCTCCCTAAGACTCTTCGGGGTGAACCGCCCCGGACTCTATTCCTTTCGTGATGCCGACCACATCTCCCACGGAGCCCCCTCGGCCAAGGAGAACATTCTCCATTACCTTCGGGAACAGGGCCTAGATACCCCCGTTGGAAGGATCCTTCTGCTGACGCTACCGAGGATTCTCGGACACGTCTTCAACCCCATCTCGGTTTTCTTCTGCCTCGATCAGCAGGGGAAGCCCCTAGCCGCCGTGGCTGAGGTCGGCAACACCTTCGGGGAATGGAAACCCTATCTCGTTCCCCTTGCATCTGATGGATCCTTTCATCTCCGGACCGTGAAGCATTTTTACGTCTCTCCGTTCTCCGACCTCGATCTCGAATTCGACTTCCGGTTCGACCTTCCTGGAAATCGACTCCGCCTCCTCATCGACGACTACCGGGGCGAGGAGAAAGAACTTGTCAGCACCCTCACCGGAACCCGTGTTCCCCTCACCGACGCAACTTTACTTCGCTTCACTCTCAAATATCCCCTTCTCACGCTCAAAGTCATCCTAGGCATCCATTGGGAGGCCTTCCGGATTTGGCGCAAGGGGGTCACCGCACGACGCAAGGAAGCGCAACCCGAACTCCAGAGAGGCGTCCACCGCCCCCACAAATCGCTCGCCAACCATCCTGAATCCTGCGCCCATTCTGTGAAACCCTCCTGATTTTCCAAAAAACCTTACCAAAACTCACCATGAGCTCTTCAGACAACGACCCTCAGATGGAACTTCTCAAAGGAATCGCCGCGAGCCTTAAAGGCATCCATGCCTCGCTCGAAAGCCTTACGGCAGCCGTCGAGGATGTCTCCGAATCGATTGAGAAAGCCCATGAACCCGAGGGAGATCTCGGTGTTCACCTCGTCGGAGCCCTCAAGGACCTCGTATCGGCGCTTCACAAGAAGGCTAACCAAGAGCGCAGCGCCCAACCCCAGCAGAACCAGCAACGCCATCAGCAGCACCAGCCTCGACGTGACCAACAGCGACCAAGGCAGGAAGAGCAGGGTGAGCGCCATGAGAGTTCCAATGAATCGTCCGATCCGGATGATTCAGATCGCTCAGAGGTCGAGTCGACGGAACATTCAAGGGAATCAGAAAATCAATCCACCTCTGAACACCAGATCGGAACACCAACTGGCAACAAAAAGCGCCGTCCCCGCGGACGACGATCCGGTAAGCCCCCAGCCGAGAAGGCATAGCGAATTTGGGCTCCCTCGCTCCGGGAGGCAACACGGAGCTGTATGCTCCATGAGTTGAAACAGCATCTTTCCCTGGAACCTGGAAAGGAAGACGCTTGGTGGAGCCATGGGGATGACCCTTCGCCTCTGGCGAAGTTGGTGCAGAATCCTCAAGGGTTGATCTATTGCCGCTAATCGCGGCATGGCACACGAACCAAGGTTCGAACCACCATGGGGTCCCGACCACTCCTTTCTCTTTACGCTGTAAAGAAAAACGCTTGGTGGAGCCATGGGGATTCGAACCCCAGACCTCCTCAATGCCATTGAGGCGCTCTACCAACTGAGCTATGACCCCAAGCGTTTCATCGCTAGCCCGACAGCAGCCGGTGCGATGGAGGGGTGACGCTAGGGGGAAAAGCACCCTGCCGCAACTCTTTTTCAGAAAAATCACCCCTTTCGCAATTCACAGGTTGACACCCACACCGCGGACGCCCATTCTTTCCGACCCAATTCTTTTAAGACTTTTACGACATGAAGCGCACCTACCAACCTTCCAAGCGTACGCGCAAGCGTCAGTTCGGCTTCCGTGCCCGCATGGCCACTAAAGGCGGTCGCGCCATCCTGAGCCGCCGCCGCCGCCAAGGCCGCAAGCGTCTCCTCCCGAAGGGTGTCGAGGTCCATTACGCCCGCCACACCCAAGCCTGAGTCGCGTGATTCCGGATTGCCGCGTGAAGCGCGGCTCCGTTCGGGTCGCGAGCACGGACTGGTCAGGTTGACCGGCCGTCATCAGCACGGGAGTTTCCTGCGCATGGGGGTTTCTGAATCTTCTCATTCTGTGACTCGTGCAGCGGTCGTTGTCTCCCGGCGTGTCGGCACCGCCGTCGTACGCAACCGTGTAAAGCGCCGCCTCCGCGAGATCTATCGACTGCAACGCCCCATGCTGAAGCAGCACCTTCTCCTCGTTGTCACGGCCAAGCCCGCAGCAGCCACGGCCTCGTCCCAGTCCCTCCTCGCGGAATGGTTGCGTCTCGCAGGGCGTCTCTCTATTTTCTCTGCTTCCTGATTCGCTCCTCCGGATCATCTTTAACTTTCCTCATGGCCTTCCTGCTCGGCATTCCGATCCGACTCTACCGCTGGGTGATTTCCCCACTGCTCCATGCCCTCTCCGGCGGAATGGGATGCGGATGCCGTTTCCACCCCAGCTGCTCCGCCTACGCACTGGAGGCTCTGGAGACTCACGGTGCGGCGCAGGGTTCCATCCTATCTCTCAAGCGGATTCTTAAGTGCCATCCTTGGCACGAAGGCGGCCTCGACCCGGTGCCCTCTTCCAAACCTTCAGCCTTCAGCCTTCAGCCTTAACACCTTTCTCTTTTCCCATGTTCGACCGCACCACCTGGATCGCCATCATCGTCTCCATCGCCGGACTCGTCGGATGGCAGTATTACTACAACAAGACCTACGGCCCCTATCTTGCCCAGCAGGCCTCGCTGAAACATCAGCAGGAAGCAAAAAAACAGGCTGCATCCACTCCTTCTCCATCACCGGCCGCAGTAGCTTCCACAACCCCGGTTTCCTCACCCACGTTTGTAGGCCCCACCCTCTCCTCGCGGAAGACAACCATCGACACAAGCCGCGCAGAATATCTCTTTGCCAACGACACCGGCGGCATCGAGAGCGTGACTCTCTTCCTTCATCTCGGAGCCAATGAACAGAGTCTCTTCCTCAACAAGGACTCCGGCATGCCGATCGGCACTCTTTGCGATGCCTCGGGAACGCCAGTCACCGGCTTCACGATGGATGAGGGAAAGCACTCACGGTTCACCCGAACTTCCCCGGATGGGCTCGTCATCACCAAAAGCTTCACCCTCCCACAAATGGCCGGGGCTCCCGAGAAAGATTATCTCATCGGCCTGGACGTGACCTTCCGTAATGGCGGCAGCGCTCCGCTTACCCTACCCGGTTACTTCGTGGCGGCCGGAGGGGAGGCTCCCGTCCATACGCAAGATCTGCCGACCTACACCTGCTTTGACTGGTATCGCGACGGCAAGATGACCTCCATCGACGTGAATTGGTTTGAAGCGGGCAAGATCCCCCTCATCGGCATCCAGACACGCCCCGCCCGCGACCTCTACAGCGAGAACGGCATCGGCATCGGCTGGGCCGCCGTCACGAGCCAGTATTTCACGACCATCGTCACCTCCGCAAAGGATCAACCCGCTTCAGGTGTCTGGGCCCGCCGTTATCTGGCGAAGGGTGTGGAGAACACCTCCGGACAGCCCATCTACGGCATCACCGGAGGCATCGGCACCGGAACAATTACCCTGACTCCCGGCGAGAGCGTCACTCGCCGCTATGAGATCTTTGCGGGGCCTAAGGATTTCACGGCACTGAGCAAGCTCGGCAACGAGCAGCAGAAGGTCATGAACTTCGGGATGTTCCACCTCGTCTCCGAGTTCCTTCTCTGGGCGATGAATTCTCTCCAAAAGGTCGTCCACAGCTACGCGGCCGCGATCATCATCCTGACCATCCTGATCAAGTCCGCTCTCTGGCCTCTCCAGAACAAGGCGACCTCGTCGATGAAGCGGATGCAACTCCTCTCACCCAAGATGACGGAGCTTCGCGAGAAGTATAAGGACGATCCGACCAAGATGAACGAGGAGCTGATGAAGCTCTACAAGCAGTACGGGGTCAATCCCTTCGGAGGCTGTCTCCCGATGCTCATCCAGATTCCTATCTTCTTCGGATTCTACTCCATGCTCGGCAGCGCGATCGAACTGCGCAACAGTCACTTCCTCTGGATCCACGACCTGTCACAGCCCGACACGATCGCCCACATCGTCGGCTTCCCGATCAACCTGCTGCCGATCCTTATGGGCGGCACAATGCTCTGGCAGATGGCGGTCTCCCCCAAAAGCGGCGATCCCTCCCAGCAGCGGATCATGTACTTCATGCCGGTGATCTTCCTGACCTTTTGTTACAATTACGCCTCAGGACTCGCCCTCTACTGGACAACACAGAATCTCTTCTCCATCGTTCAACTCTACTGGACCCGCAACCAGCCCCTCCCGAATCTTGAGAAGGTGAAGACACCTCCGAAGGCAAAGGGCGATGGCGGATCCGGCAGGAAACGCTGAGAATATCATTCACCCTCATCGAGCGATGAACCAAACCCCACGGGAAATCCTCGACACCCTTCTCGCCCACCTCGGTTTCGTTACGGAAATCGAGGAGAGCGAACGTGACGGGCATCTCATCCTGCAGATCCGCACCGTAGATTCCCGTCCACTAATCGGACCTCGCGGCGAGACCCTCGAGAGCCTGCAATTCCTGGTGAACCGGATTCTTGTTTCCCAAGATCATGCCGCGCCTCGTGTCATCGTCGATGTCGAGTTCCACCGCGCCATGCGCGAGGATGCCTTCCTGGCACGCATCCGTCACCTGGCAGATGCGGTCAGAGAGAATGGCAAAGCCGTGGAGACGGAGCCATTGAATTCCTACGAGCGCCGCCTTGTCCACGACGCCTACCGCGAGGATCAGCAACTGGAAACCGTCAGCCAGCAGATTGAGGCGAAGTTGAAGCGGATTATTATCCGCAAACGCGGGTAGGCTTTGGATTTTGGCGCCGCAGGGTGTTCTCCTACGCTCGCAGTAGCTCTACTACAGCTTCGCTTGTCAGCCTACTGCAGCATCCAAACTTCCAAGCCTTTCGACATAAAACAGCAAGGCCCCACCAGAAAACAGGGCAGGGCAACAAAACGCGGCGCCCCAATCCCAAGCCTTCCCAGCCAGCTACTTGATCGCTGTCCAAACGCGATGCACATCATCGTGCTCCTCAAGCGCCTGAAGAAATTCTCCAGCCTCGGCACGCTGTTCGTCGGTGAGGGTTGGGAAGTTCTTTGCAACGTAGCCGATTTCACTAGTGACAACATTCCAACCATTTGACTTCAGCCAAGTGGTGACGGCGGCGGTGGCGGTACGTTCGGTGATGAAACGCGCACCCGTCTGGTCGGCGGGAATGTCGTCGTTCTGATCGTGGGTCAGCGTTTCGACCTCGTTGGCTCCAGCCTCAATGGCGGCCTCCTCGAGGTCGACCCCGGCCTTATTCGTGTATGCCTCGACGAGACCGACATGGTCGAAGAGGAACTTATTGCTACCAGGAGCGCCAAGTTGCCCGTTGCGGAAAAGTACGCGGAGCTCGGGGGTCGTGCGGTTTGTGTTGTCGGTGTAGACCTCGACGATCACGGGCACCTTGTGGGGTGCGTACCCCTCGAAAACGATGTGGTCGATGACGGCCTTCTCCCCTCCGATACCGGCCCCCTTGTTGATGGCACGCTCGATGACGTCCTTGGAGACGCTCTCGGCACGGGCCTTTTCAAGTGCAGCGAAGAGGCGGGCGTTGTTCTCCGGATCGGCACCACCCTGACGGGCGGCGATGGTGATTTCACGGACGAACTTGCCCGTGGACTTGGACTTCTTGAGCGAGGCGACTTCACGCTTCGCAAGCAACCATTGACGGCCCATAGGATTTTAGGAGTTGGGAGTTAGAGGCTGGGAGTTAGGTGGAGACTGAAAGAAGGTGTCAGCCGATTTGATCCCTAACTACCAACTTCCATCTCCCATCTGCAACCTATTCGTCGGCAACGACCGGCGTCGCGCTGGCACGCTTGCGGGCGGTGGCGTCGAGGATCTTCTTCCGGAGACGGATGCTTGTCGGAGTGACCTCGACATACTCGTCGGGGGCGATGTACTCGAGTGAGCGCTCGAGGCTCATCTTCAGCGGAGGAGAGAGGGACACTCCCTTCCCGTCACCCGAGCTGCGCATGTTGTTAAGTGTTTTGGCCTTGCAGACGTTGACCGGCATGTCGTCGATTCGGGAGTTTTCACCCACGATCATCCCGACATAGACGTCATCCTGCGGAGAGACGAAGAGACGACCGCGCTCCTGGATCTTCTCCATGGAGTAGGCCATCGCAGTACCGGCTTCCATGGCGATCAAGACGCCATTGTTTCGGGTCGGGATCTCCCCCTTGTACTCGGCGTACTCCTTGAAAATGTGCGACATGATGCCGGCGCCCTTGGTGAGGTTCACCAGGTCGGTTTCAAAGCCGATGAGTCCGCGGGTCGGAGCCTCGGCCTGCACGGTGACGCTCTTGGTCTTGTGATCCATGTTCAGGATCTCGGCCTTGCGTCCAGCGAGACTCTGAAGGATATCACCGAGATTCTCAGGAGGAACATCGACATAGACGGTCTCAATCGGCTCGAGAAGCTTGCCTCCCTCACCCCTCTTGTAAATGACCTCGGGACGGGAGACGAGAAGCTCGAAGCCCTCGCGGCGCATCTGCTCCACGATGACGGCGATCTGCATCTCGCCGCGGGCCTTGATCTGGAAGTGACCGGCAAGTTCCGTCTCCTTCACCTCGATGGAGACGTTCGTACGGGTCTCACGGATCAGGCGCTCCTTGATCTGACGGGCGGTGACAAGCTTGCCCTCCTTGCCGACCAGTGGTCCGTCGTTGATGCAAATCTTCATGGTGATCGTCGGGGGATCGATGTCGACGAAGGCAAGCGGTTCACGGGTGTCGTTATCGGTGATGGTCTCACCGATGTAGACTTCCTCGAAACCGCAGATGCCGACGATGTCACCGGCGCTTGCTTCCTGAAGCTCGATTTTCTGAAGTCCCTTGTGGCCGAAGATCGCGGTAACGGGCTTCTTCTCCTTCGTTCCATTCTTGTGGATGGCAACCACCTGCTCACCCATCTTCACCTTGCCGCTGATGATGCGACCGAAGGCGATACGGCCAAGGTAATCGCTGTAGTCGAGGTTGGAAACGAGCATCTGGAAGTGATCGACCTCCGACTTTTTGGGAGCCGGTATGTGCTTTGCAATCGCCTCGTAGAGTGGCTCCATCGTGGTGCTCTCTTGGTCGATCTCGTTCTTGGCAAAGCCCGCCTTGGCGCTGGCGTAGACGGTTGGAAAGTCAAGTTGTGAGTCATTCGCGCCGAGCTCCAGAAAGAGCTCAAACACCATGTCCAGAACCTTGTGGGGATCGGCGTTGTCACGGTCGATCTTGTTGATGACGACGATCGGCTTGAGGCCGTTCTCAAGGGCCTTCTTGAGCACGAATTTGGTCTGAGCCTGCGGTCCACCGAAGGCGTCCACCACGAGGAGTACCCCGTCTACCATCTTCATGATGCGCTCCACCTCGCCGCCAAAATCGGCGTGGCCCGGAGTGTCGACGATATTGACGTGGTAGTCGTTCCACTGGAAGGCAGCGTTCTTGGCCTTGATGGTAATTCCCTTCTCACGCTCCAGATCCATGGAATCCATGATTCGGATCTCAGTGGCCTTCGCCTCGTTGGCGCGGAAGGTGCCCGACTGTTTCAGAAGCTGGTCGACGAGGGTAGTCTTCCCGTGATCGACGTGGGCGATGATGGCGATGTTACGAATTTTATCCATGGTCTTTGAGTAGCCGGCTAGTATCTCCATCACTGATGAGGGTGTCAACGAGGCATGGAAAATGCTTCAAAATTGACACAATCGGTCCATTTTCCCCCATTTCCCCGAATGCGTCTGCTCCTCCTTCAGCACGATCCCCTCGACGGCCCAGGAGCGCTCACAGAATGGGCTGCGGAGCGGGGGTATTCCCTCGCGATCTGCCTGATCTGTCAGGGGGAGTCCCTACCGCCACTCGACTCCTTTGATCTCTTGGTCAGTCTTGGTGGCCCCATGGGTTCCTACGAGGAGAAAAAGCACCCGTGGCTTGTGTCTGAGAAGGAATATCTCCGCCGAGCAGTCTCTGCTGGAAAGAAGATCCTCGGTCTCTGTCTAGGGTGCCAACTGCTGGCAGACGCCCTGGGAGGGAAGGCCTTCCGCCACACCTGCAAGGAGTTCGGTTGGCAGCCGATCGAGTTGCTGGGGGCGGGACGGGACTGGTTCGGGGAGGATAGGGATTTTAAGGCCTTGGAAAAGGACGAGAAAGATATCTTTTACGCCTTTCAGTGGCACGGCGACACGTACTCGCTGCCGCAGGGAGCCGTTCAACTCGCCCGCAATGACGCAGCCGAGCAACAGGCTTTTCTTATGGAAGCGCCGAGCGGCGGCCGGGTGCTCGGACTCCAGTTCCATCTTGAGTGAACCAGATGTCGCTCCACCGCCGTCGCCCTCGGTACAGACTCCGGAGGAAATTCTCTTGGACCTCTCCCTCTTTGATGCGGCACAGTTCCGTTTCTTTAGACTCATGGACAAGCTGGTCGCGGATTGATTTTCGCTCGCTCCGATCGATCTCGGAGTTATGCTGTGCAGCTCCGGGGAAACGTCCCCCGGCCCTCTCAGCAGCCGTAGCTCAATTGGATAGAGCGCTTCCCTCCGAAGGAAGAGGTTGTGGGTTCGACCCCCGCCGGCTGCACCAGACTTCGCGATCTTGGTTTATGAACGTTGCTGTAACCCTTTATCCGGAAGCCAAACCGATCGCCCGGGAGAGCGTGAGGGCAACAAGATCAAGCATCATGGCACCATGGATCACAAAGAGTGTTTTCATGAGCCGTGAGGTGGCGGTCGCCCCGGAAGGCTCGAACTGGAGGAGGGTCATCGCCGAGGCATGGAAGTAGTCGAAAGGATCCAGGCTGCCGGCTTCCTCCGAGAAACGAATATGCGTGCCTCCCCTTGCCCTGGCGGAGGAATCGAGCCTCCAGTAGAGCCATCCGAAGGTGATTGTGATGACTGGTATGAAGAGGAGTAACTCCAGAAGAAGAAGCCCTCCCGCCTTCAGGCGGCTGAGCAGAAGGAGGTTGAGCATGAGAAACTGGGTCAAGCAGCGGAATGCGAGCAGACCCCCCACCACATCGACCGCCCGCTGGACAGGCTTTGCGCGCGCAATCTGGATCTGCACGGCAACCACCAAGACAAGCATCACAGGCATGATCCATCCCCTGATCAAGGAATGGGTCTCCTTGAGGAAGAAAGCGATGTTCTTAACGGTGGCGTCATCGATCTGATCGAGGCCGTAACCCAGATCCTTTACAAAGATGGCTGCAAACAAATGACCGGCGACAAGTATCCAGAGCTGGAGACTTCTACGGATAAAAGGCATGGGCAATCGGATCATGGTGTTGCAAAAGAACGCTCGGTTAAGGGCGGATAAGCCGTTGAAAGTCACGGACGACTCCCGCATAGTGTGCCTCATGTTTACTGACGCCGTCCATCACTTGATCGTTCAACCTGACGACGGGATCGAGCCGATCCTCAAGACCATCGAGAAGGCTAAAAAATCGCTCGATATCAAGATGTTCCAGTTCACGGATCCGATCCTGATGCATGCTGTAATCGAGGCCCACAAGCGCGGCGTGAAGGTGCGCGTGATGCTCAATCCGTCGCGCTTCACCGGAGAGCATGATAACGATGAGGCCTTTTCCATGTTTCGGGATGCCAAGGTACCCGTCGAGGAGACCAACCCCAAGTACCCGATCACCCATGAGAAATCGATGGTGGTCGACGGGAAGCAGGCCTTCATCATGTCTCTGAACTGGGCCCCGAAGTACTTCGGCCTAACACGCGACTACGGTTTGGTGACGAACGATCCAGCCGAGGTGGCGGAGGTCGCGGGTTGCTTCGAAGCCGATTGGAATCGCGTCGACTTCACCCCTCCCCCTGTTTCCAACATCATCTGGAGCGTGGGCAAGGCGCGTCAGGAGGTCATCGATTTTATCAGGGGTGCCAAGGAGTCGCTCTTCATCCAGCATGAAAAGTACGTCGACACCCCCGTCATCGAGGCTCTCGTCCACGCCAAGATGAAGAATAACGTGAAGGTGCATGCCCTGGCCCTGCCCGTGCACTCCCTGCGCGATTTCTATCAACTGGACGGTATCGCCGGCCTGCGACTTCTTGAAGATCTCGGCATCTACGTCCACAAGCTCAAGGGGACGCACCTCCATGCCAAGCTGATCCTGGCCGACGAAAACCGCGCGTTGCTCAGTTCCTTCAACATCTACCCGAAGTGCTTCAACGAGCGTCGCGAGCTGGGCATCCGCTTCGACGACAAGGACCTCATCAAGAGGCTGGTGAAGATCTTCCACAAGGACTGGGAAAGCTCGAAGCGGATCGACCTCTCCGACGAGGGAATCCAGGCCGATCGGGACAAGCACGCTGCCAAGGAGTTAGCCGAACAGGTCGCTCACGAGGAGAAACACGCGCACATCGCCCGATCACAGAAAGCCTGATCCGAGCGCGTCCGGAAAAACCATGTTCGACGACAGGAATCATCATCTCATCATTCAGCCGGATGACGGGATCCAGCCAATTCTGGGAACCATTAATGGTGCCGAGCTCTCTCTCGACATCAAGATGTTCCAGTTTACGGATCCGGTCCTGATCCAGGCCGTGATTCAGGCCCAGAGGCGCGGCGTGGCCGTGCGCGTGATGCTCAATCCCTCCCGCTTCACCGGAGAGCATGATAACGACGAGGCCTTTGCCCTGTTCCGGGATGCCAAGGTACCTGTCCAGGAGACCAACCCCAAGTACCCGATCACGCATGAAAAATCGATGGTTGTGGACGGAAAGCAGGCCTTCATCATGTCCCTGAACTGGGCTCCCAAGTATTTCGAGAGGACCCGCGACTACGCCCTTGTGACCAATGTCCCCGAGGAGGTGGCCGAAGTCGCCTCCTGTTTCGAAGCCGATTGGCAGCGGGCCGATTTTACCCCCCCAGCAGTCTCCAATCTCATCTGGAGTGTCGGCAAATCACGGCAGGCAGTCATTGATTTTGTTCACGACGCCGAAAAGTCGCTTTACGTCCAGCATGAGAAATACGTCGACACACCGGTCATCGAGGCTCTCGTGCGCGCGAAGATGAAAAGGGGCGTCAAGGTCCATGCCACGGCTCTTCCCGTCCACTCGCTGAGGGAATTCTATCGCCTCGATGGTGTTGCCGGTCTTCGCCTACTTGAGGACCTAGGGATCCATGTGCACCGCCTGAAGCATGTGCACCTTCACGCAAAGCTCATCCTGGCTGATAAGAAAAGGGCTCTCCTGAGCTCCTTCAATATCTACCCGAAGTGCTTTAACGAGCGCCGCGAACTGGGCATCAAGTTCGAGGACCGTGACCTGGTCAAAAGGCTTGTAGAGGTTTTTGAGAGTGACTGGGAGCAGTCCAAACGAATCGACCTCAGCGATGAAGGAATCGCCAAGGACCTTGAGAAGCATGCCGCGAAGAAAGCGGCCGCACAGCAAGCGTGAATCCCGAGGCCAAATCCCCTGAGACAGCCCAACCCGGCCTGGGAGAACTAGCCCGCCTCTTCCTGTTCATCGGGCTCACCAGTTTCGGAGGAGGCATCACCGCCTACATCCGCCGGATTGTGGTCACCGAGAAGCGTTGGCTCACCGATGAGGAATTCCTTCCGGGACTGGGTCTCGTCCAACTCCTGCCAGGAGCCAATGTGGCAGGGCTTGCCGTCTACATCGGAAATCATCTCAAGGGTCCGCTCGGATCCGCCGTGGCGCTCTTCTGCCTCTTTGTCCCTCCGTTTATCACGACCTGCGCCCTGGGGTTCCTTTACTTCCATGCCGGCCGCACCGAAGACGCCAGCGCGATCCTGATGGGCGTCACCGCAGCGGCCTGCGGCCTGATGGCCAGTATGGTCTTCGAATCGGGACAAAAGGCTATCAAGGGAGTCTTTGACGTTTTACTGATCCTGCTGACCTTCGCTCTGGTGCGCTGCGCCCACCTTCACGTTCCGATCGTTATCCTGATCGTGGCACCCCTTGCCCTGTGGTGGCATCGTCCACGCAAAGCCTCAACCAAGGAGAGTCCATGACCAGGATCCTGCTCCAGCTTGCCGGACTCTTCTCCGCTCTCTCTCTCTCCGCCTTTGGCGGCGGCAAGGTCGTGCTTCCCTCGATGCATCAGGCCGCTGTGGGCCAATATCACTGGATGACGAGCCAACAGTTCGTCGATCTTTTTTCCATCAGCATGGCAGCACCAGGCCCCTCGATGATGGTGGTGACCTTGGTGGGGCTGAAAGCCTGCATGCCCTACGGGACAGTCGCGGCCATCCTCGGAGCGCTTGTAGCGACCCTCGCGATGTTTGTCCCCAGCTCGGTCCTAGTCTACTTCGCGGGCAACTGGTGGGACCACTGGAAGGAGTCCCCCTGGCGCCATGCCGTCATGGACGCGATCATGCCGATCTCGACAGGGCTAATCCTCGCGGCAACCTGGATCATCTCCAAGACCTCGATCCACTCAGTGCCGACGGCCATTCTGGGTGTGGTCGCACTTCTGCTGATGCTCTTCACCAAGATCAACCCCGTGCTGATGATGGCCGCGGCGGGCGCGATCAGTTGGGTCTTCCTGAGCTAAACTCAGGATCTTGGATCACTTTCCGGAGAAGTTTAGGCCTGTCTCGCGTTTTCCAGAGACCGGGAGGTCGGTAACGATGACCGTGGTGCCGGGCGCAGAGATCCCCTGAAGGATCGAGCGGAACTCTTCGCTAAAGGAGACCCTCTTCCTCAGGCTGTCGAAATTTGTGCGGTCGGTCGCCCCGTTCCTGCCCACGGTCATCCAGCGGTTCCGTGACGTGGTGTCTCCGGCCGGAGCGATCCTCGTGAAGACATGGTTGCCGAACTTTCCAAGCCCGTTGACCCGTACTGCGGCTCGCCCGATTCGGACGCCGTTGCGGTAAACGTAAAGCATCCGGTCTGCCGCACTGAAGACCATGGTAACTGGACCGGACGTACTCCGCTCGGGATGCCAGCTGTAAGCACCTGGCGCGAGCGGTTGTCCGGCTCCTGGCTGGAGAACGGGAAGAATCAGGCCGGGATCGGCGGCATACGAGGTCTGGAGGGAATGGTTGTCGCCGATGACAACGGTTCCGCCCTGTCGGGTCAGGTCGAAGAGCTTCTGGGAGAACTCAAAAGGAAGGCGGATACACCCATGGCTGGCGGCATGACCCGGCAAGAACCCTGAGTGAAAAGCGACTCCGTCCCAGGTGAGCCGCTGCATGTAGGGCATGGGGGCGTTGTCATAGGTCTTGGAGTAATGGTCGGCGCTCTTCTGGAGAATCGTGAAGACACCCGTCGGGGTGGAGTGCCCGGGCATGCCGCTGCTGATGGAGGAACGGGCCACCAAGACGCCGTTGCGGTAGACATTCATGATCTGCTCCGGAAGGCTGACCAGGATCATGACCGGGCCGTCGGGGGAAATGCGGGGTGCCCACCAATACTGTCCGGGTTGGAGTAGTCCGATTGGCTTTCCGGTCGGGGCTCCCTCGGTGTGGAAGGAAGGTTTCTGAACATCGACCGCGCGCAGCGGCAGGGCACAAAGTGATCCGAGAAGACCGAGCAGAGAGAGAAGGCGTTTCATGGATGGGCAAAATCTAGCGAAGCACGGCCAGAGTGAAAGCCGGAAGCGTCACGGAACCCCCGACACAGGACGAGGTCACAGGCAGCAGGTTCTTGGCTGGATGCCCGCTCCGTCCACCCTCCAACCAGCGGTATTGCTCCGAACCGTACGTGCTTACCAACGTGGCCTTCATGCCATGCAGCGCGATGGTCACGGGATGGTCAGCCTTGTTGATCAGCAACAAGGAACGGGATTGATCCGGTCTGCAAAGCGCCCAACCCTCAAGCAGGTCTATGTCTCCATGGAAGGAGACAGGCAGCACACTGTGGTTTCCTCCCCGCGGGTCCATCCACTCCCGGGCAAGTAGACGCAGGGTGTGGAAGGTCGCGACCGGCGTGAGCGAACCCTTGCGGTTCAGCAGCATCAATTGGTTCCCCCAAGAGTCATAAGTGTTTTCCAGAGTATTTGGTTCGTAACCGTAGTAATAGGCAGCGCACCCACCAGAGCAGAGGAACTGGGCGGCGATTTCGGCATTCAATAGTCCACCGGTCAGATCAACCTCCTGACGGCAGGGAAAAACAGCCCAGTTAAACTCACTGATTACCAACGGCAAACCGAAGCGCCGGAGATTACTGAAAGCCCGCTCCAGCATTCCCGATGATCGCGATAACTGTGACAATTCTGAATCCCAGAGATCATCAAAGGGATACCACTCGAATGAGAGGAACTGTAGGTCAGCACTTTGGCCATGCCGCACAAGTTCCTGACGGAGAGATCGGATCCATGCACTTTTATCCGTGCGGTAAATAAGATCCCAAGACTGCACATCCGCCGTCACAAAACTCGGGCCACCCATCACTGCCTTGGGAACAGCTTTTCGGATCAGGCGGGCCGTCTGCGCGTAGAGCACTCCGAAATCAACTGGATCGACACGTTGCCCGTCCGGCTCCTCGCCAAGCTCAAGACGATTCACCGGAATCATGGCTCGGCGGGCATACGCTGCAAGCGCTGCTCCGTTCTCCGGGGTGTCATAGAAAACCGGGATCGCCAGCATGATCGGCAGTCCTTGGGTGATGCCACAGCGGGCGATGCGGTCGATGCCGGGCTGTTCCGTCCTTGGATCTCGATCACACGCCCGGTGCCAAGGATCGGTGGAGGAGACGTAGCAGAGGGTCTGCTTCTTGTCCGGGCCGTGGATCACATGATCGTCGAAATCAAATTGCCCTGACTCGCCCGCCATCACTTCACGGATCGCATACCCCATGGCATCACGCGGATCCTTGGAGTCAGAAGGTGCCGTTCCTGAACTCTTCGTCATCCAGATCCGGAGATAGCGGGCACGCACCGTTTTCCCGAACTTCAGGAACTGCTCCCCGCCCTTTCCCTGGTTGACCACACCTTGGGGAAAGGTGTGCCAGACATTCCAAGGATGAGCTCCGAAGTAGACACGGCCGCCGGTGGCATACTCGACGCGGAATTGAGTCGCGTAGGGCTCCCCCCAGAGGATGTTGAGGGTATTGATCGTCACGGGTTTTCCAAAATCGAGCACCACCCACTGGGGATGATGGCCCTCCGGTTCACCGGTGTAGGCGCGCGACAGGTACGGGTTGCTCTTCCAGAACGAGACACGATCTCCGTCATCCAAGCGGGAATAGCCGTCGTCGTTTGCCTCATCGAGTGTGTCACCCCTCCGCGGAAGCCTGTATCCATACGAAGTCATGATCGGACGGGCTGGGTCAGGTATTGAGTCCGAAGTCCAGTAGCCTTGGAAATGTTCCGAGTCACTCCAGCGTCCACGCGGATTCCAGTGCCAAGCCTCCACGGCAAGCTCCGTCCGGAGTCTCACGGAAACAGGCCCCAACCCCGCCTCAAGCATCTTTCTAACACTTGCTGGGGAGAGCATGTTGGCGGAATCTCCCTCCCGATGACCATCGAGACCCGCCCCAAGGGCGAGCTTGGGATCAACTGAGCGAATCACCCGGCTTCCGACGTCAACGCGTGCCTCTGCAGGATTCTTCTCTGCGTGGACACAGGCACCCCCTGCACACAGCAGGAAGAGAAGGAGTCGAGGAATCATCGATCCATCAATCTGCCCTAATGGCCTGAAAGCCTACAGCCTAAACCCCTCGATACGGAACAGCCCGCAACCGTTACCGGTCGCGGGCTGCCTCTGGGTGGATGCCCCTTGACGGGACCTCGGGGAGGAAATCCTTGCTTGGTTTAGATAGAGCTTACCACTCGAGGGCGCCGGCGTTCTGATAGGAAGTAACCTTGGTCTCAAAGAAGTTTGCTTCCTTGGAAAGGTCAGCCACCTCGCTCATCCAAGGGAAGGGGTTCTGGCTGCCGAACTCCTGGGGCATGTGGAGGCGGTCGAAGCGGCGGTCAGCGATGTACTGGACGTACTCGCGGAAGAGACCGGCATTCAGTCCGAGGATGCCGCGGGGCATGCAGTCCTGTGCGTAGGCGATCTCAAGCTCGACGGCCTTGAGGATCATGGCACGGATCTCAGCCTCGAGTTCGGGCGTCCAAGCCTCGGGGTTCTCCTCACGAATTCCGTTGATGAGGTCGATGCCAAAATTCAGGTGGATCGACTCGTCGCGCATGATGTACTCGAACTGCTGGCCGATGCCGACCATCTTGTTCTGGCGCTTGAAGGAGAGGAGCATCACGAAGCCGCTGTAGAAGAAGATCCCCTCCATGATGACGTAGAATCCGACGAGGTTCTTGAGGAACTTCTGAAGACCCTCCGTGGTTTCGGTGGAGAAGCCCTCTTCCATGATCGAGGCAGTAAGGGTCATCTCGAAGGCATCCTTGTCGTTAATGGAATTGACCTCGTGGTACATGTTGAAGATTTCGCGCTGATCAAGCGAGAGACTCTCGACGATGTACTGGAAGGTGTGCGTGTGGATCGCCTCCTCGAAGGCCTGGCGCAGCATGTACTGACGGGCCTCGGGGTTGGTGACGTGCTTGAAGATGGCGAGCACGATGTTGTTCCCCACCAGGCTCTCGGCGGTGCTAAAGAACCCCAAATTGCGCATGATGACCTGGCGCTCGTCGGCGGTGAGCTTGTTGGACTTCCAGAGCTCGATGTCGCGCTGCATCGTGATCTCGTTCGGCATCCAGTGGTTGGCGCAACCCTTGGAGTAGTAATCCCAGGCCCAGGTGTACTTCAGGGGCATGAGCTGGTTCACATCGACCTGCTTGCAGTTGACCAGGCGTTTTTGATCGGGATCGATCCGCTTGGTGAGGTCGTGGAAGGTGGCGGGTCTATCAGATGAGGTGCAGCAGGACATGGTGTTTTGGTGAGTTAAGGTTACGTGAGGACTGTCGATTTATCCAGCGTGGCGCGTTGTTGGTTGGGTTACGACGGGTTGGGGTGGGGAATCTTGAAAGGAGAGGGTCCGTGTTATTGGCAGGCCTCGCACTCGCCGCCATTGCGCATGGCCTCTATGCTGCAGGCAGCAGCCTCCTCGGGAGTGAATTCCCTCTCGATTTTCTCGCTCTGGGATTCGCTCGAAGTCTGGGACTGTGTCTGCTTTACCCAATTCGGACGGGCCTGATTGGTCGACTGCTCGACCGTGGAGGCCGCCGTGGCTCGCAGGTAATAGGTGGTCTTAAGACCAGTCTCCCAAGCATGGAGATACATGTCGTTGAGCCTCTTGCCGCTGGGCGCGGCGATGTAGAGGTTGAGGGACTGGCCCATGTCGATCCACTTCTGACGGCGGCTGGCGCACTCGATATACCACCCGGGCTCCACTTCGAACGCGGTGCGGTAGATCTCGCGGATATTCTCGGGAATGCGGTTGATTCCCAGGATGGATCCATCCTTGTACTTGAGTTCCTCAAGCATCTTACGATCCCAGAGACCGAGGGACTTGAGTTCCTCCACCAGGTAACTGTTGATCACGGTGAAGTCGCCGCTCAGGTTGCCCTTGGCGAAGAGGTTCTTGAAGGTCGGTTCGATCGACTGGGAAACACCGGTGATGTTGGAAATCGTGGCAGTCGGGGCGATGGCCATGCAATTGCTGTTGCGCATGCCGTTCTTGCGGATGGAAGCCCGGACGACATTCCAATCGAGCGTGGAAGAGCGATCCATGCTGATCGGAAGACCGCGCTCCTGCTCGAGGAGGTCAATGGTGTCGATCGGGAGCAATCCACGATCCCACTTCGAGCCCTTGTAGCTCTCGTAGGCCCCGCGTTCGGCGGCAAGCTCGGTCGAGGCTAGGATCGCGAAGTAGGAGATCGCCTCCATGCTGGTATCAGCAAAGGTAATCGCCTCGTTGCTCGCGTAGCTGATCTTGAGCTTGTAGAGGGCATCCTGGAATCCCATGAGGCCGAGTCCGACCGGACGGTGACGGAGGTTGGCGTTTCGCGCCTCGGGAGTCGGGTAGTAGTTGATGTCGATGACATTATCGAGCATCCGCATGGCCGTGCGGACGGTCTTCTCGAGCTGAACAAGGTCCAAACCCTTCTCGTTTACGTGGAGCGGCAGACCGATCGATCCGAGGTTGCAGACAGCGGTCTCCTCAGCGGAGGTATTGAGCAAGATCTCGGTGCACAGGTTGGAGCTGTGAACGACTCCCTGGTGGTCCTGCGGGGAGCGCAGGTTCGAGGGATCCTTGAAGGTGATCCAGGGATGGCCTGTTTCGAAGACCATCGAGAGGATCTTGCGCCAGAGGGCAGCGGCCTCAATGCGCTTGAAGAGAGCAATCTCTCCACGGTCGGCCATCGCCTCGTACTCGCTGTAACGCTCCTCAAAAGCGCGGCCGTAGAGGTCGTGAAGGTCTTTCACATCGCTCGGGCTGAAAAGGGTCCACTGGCCGTTCTCCTTAACCCGCTTCATGAAGAGGTCGGGGATCCAGTTGGCGGTATTCATGTCGTGGGTGCGGCGTCGCTCGTCGCCCACGTTCTTGCGAAGCTCGAGAAAGTCCTCGATATCGAGATGCCAGGTCTCGAGGTAGGCGCACATGGCACCCTTTCGCTTGCCACCCTGGTTGACGGCGACAGCGGTGTCATTGGCCACCTTGAGGAAGGGAATGACGCCCTGGCTCTCGCCATTGGTCCCCTTGATGAGCGATCCGGTGGCACGGACGTTGGTCCAGTCGTTGCCGAGGCCGCCCGCCCACTTCGAGAGCTTGGCGTCGTCGCTGATGCACTTGAAGATGTGGTCGAGGTCGTCCATGACCGTCGTCAGATAGCAGGAGCTGAGCTGCGGGTGCAGGGTGCCGCTGTTGAAGAGAGTCGGTGTGGAGGAGGTGAAGAGGAAGCTGGAGAGCAGCTCGTAGAACTCGATGGCACGCTCGTTTTTCTGCGCCCCCTCGTTCACGGCGAGGCCGAGGCAGACGCGCATCCAGAAGAATTGGGGAGACTCGATTCGGCGGCCACCGATGTGGATGAGGTAGCGGTCGTAAATGGTCTGGAGCCCCATGTAGTTGAAGAGCAGGTCGCGCTCGGGCTTGAGGGCGGCGGCGATCTTCTCGAGGTCGAATTCCAGAAGCGCAGGGGCCAGGCGACCGGCGGCGATCCCCTCCTCAAGGTAGGCCTTGAAGCGGGAGGCATGGGCTACCGAGACATCGTGGTAGTGTTCGAACCCGGGTAGCGTTTCCCCGTAAATCACGTCCAGCAGGAGGCGGGCGGTGACGTACCCGTAGGCGGGATCCTGCTCGATCCGTGATTTGGAGGCGAAGATCATCGCCTTCTCGATCTCGTCAATGCGGACCCCATCATAGAGGTTCCTCATTGTCTCGTCTGACATGTCTCGGGCATCGCACCGGTCCTCGAATCCACGGCAGGCACGGATCATGGTGCGGCGTATGCGCTGGGGCTCCAGAATCTCCTTACTCCCGTCGCGAAGTGTGACATGGAGCTCGGACTGGACGTGTCCCTCCACATCACGGTCTCCGCGCAAGGCCCGAGCCTTACGGCGGTTCTCGCGGTAGATGATGTAGCGACGCGCCACTTGGACATGCCCCTGGGCCATGAGCGCCTCCTCCACGGCATCCTGGACACGCTCGATCTCGAGTTCCTCACCGCGGATAGCGCGGCTGAAGAGACGCTGCACGACAGCGGCGGTCACCGAAAGGGCTGCGGCCTGATCCTCGGGAGAGAGAGTATAGTCGCTGGGGATATCCCGGTCGGCCTTGAGGGCACTCTCAACAGCAAGACGGATACGCTCCTCGTTGAAGGGTTCGCTGCGACCATCGCGCTTGCGAACGGTGAATTCACGTCCCTGAAGAGGGTCGACTCCGCTGAGGGAGAGTTGGCCGGAGAGAGGTTCCATGGGATCAGTCTGAAGGGTTGAGGGAAGAGGCTTTTGGGTTTTGGGGAAGAGGTCCATAAAACACTATATGTTGTGTATCACGGAACCAATGACCCCAAGTGGTAGGTGGGACACGGTCTCCGGTCAACGGGAAATGTGAATAATTTTCTTTTTTTCCTTTTTCTCTTTTGGAAAGGGGGCAAACAGGGGTTTTTTTGGGTAAAACGGGTGGAACGATGCCAATTTTCCGGGTCCTTTTCGGGCCGTGCAAGCGAAAGCCCCCCTTGTGAAAAACTAAACCTCTGAAAAAGAGTTGCGTACCCCCTGCAAGACACGGGGGCTTTTTTTTACTGCGTCCGAGGGGTCGAATGCCCGCCGGAGATCAGAGAAAGGGCTTCCCCGACCAGAAAGAGTGATCCGGCAAGCAAAACAGGGCCTTGCGGGGCATCTCCTGGGATTTTTTGGCCTCCAAAAACCCGACCGAAAGCCTGTGAAAGCGTGTGAACTGTGTGAATGGCAATTTTTTCGGCGGAAATCGTGGCAGCGAGAACCCTCGGATCTGCTGTGCGTGGTGAATCGACGCACACCAAAAAGACCTCCGATGCGAGCGGTGCCAGTTCCGAGAGAAGGGCCGCAGGATCCTTGTCCGCAAGGGCACCGAAGATCAGCGTGCAGCGCCTGTCGCCATACTCCTCACGCCATGTCATGACGAGCCGCCGCGCCGCATGGAGATTGTGCGCCCCATCGATCACCAGTTCACGGCCGCGATGCATCAACCTCTGAAATCGGCCAGGCCAGGAAACCCCGGCAAGCCCGTTGGCAACAGTCTCCTCCGAAAGATCGAATCCCCCCGCCCGAATCAGGGCCAGCGTCAGGGCCGCATTCCACCGCTGATGTGAGCCGGCGAGACCTGGGTGAACTTTTCCCGGAACCGGCTCCTCCACCACGTGCAGCGGTACGCCCAAGGTCTCTGCGGATTCCCTCAAAGCGGCCAGAGCTGCCAGTTCCTGAGGGGCGGTCACGGCCGGGATTCCGGAGCGAAAAATTCCCGCCTTCTCGCGGGCAATTGCATCGAGTGTTCCACCCAGCCACTCGGTGTGATCCAGTCCGATCGGAGTGATTGCACAGGCGAGCTTGGGAGCAGTGTTGGTGGCGTCAAGTCGCCCGCCGAGACCCGTTTCCAGCACGACCACATCGAGGTCAGCACGGGCAAAGAGATCGAAAGCGAGCGCCGTCACCAACTCAAAGTAGGTCGGCATCTCCTCCTCCGGCCATCCCTGGGTTGCCTGTTTTAACCGACCGATCCCCTCCCCGATCAAGCTTGTGTCGACTTCCTGCCCGTTGATCCGGATTCGCTCGGCAAAACGGACCAGATGAGGGGAAGTGTAGAGTCCCGTACTGTAGCCGCTTGCCCCAAGCACCGACTCGGCAAAAGCGCAGACAGATCCCTTCCCATTGGTGCCAGCCACATGGAGACAACGGAGCGATCGCTCTGGATTACCCAAGACGGTCAGCAACCGCTCCATGCGCTCCAAACCCGGGACAATTCCGCGTCCCTGGGCCCTGTCCAGCCACTCCATGGGATCCTCACCGGAAGGCTCCGGATCAGGTGTTCCCATGGGAAATACCGGAGCCTTACTTCCCGGTAAGATTTCCGAGGATCGTGATGATCGTCTCACGCATTTTCGGGCGGGGAACGATCTCGTCGATGAGGCCATGCTCCAGAAGGAACTCGGCGGTCTGGAATCCCGAGGGAAGCTCCTGATGGGTCGTCTCGCGGATCACTCGGGGCCCCGCAAAGCCGATCATCGCCTTCGGTTCGGCGAGGGTAATATCGCCG
>RFPR01000031.1 GCA_009928265.1 Pseudomonadota bacterium
GCGAAGCTCCGGATCGAGGCACACCGCTCCCTTGCCTCCGCCCCCGACACCGCCGCGTTGGAGGCTCTCGCGGCCAGTTGGCGCGACCGCTTCGGCCCGCTTCCCCAGGAGATACGCCACCTGCTGGTGATGGAGCGCATCCGACGGGCTGCGGCCGCCAAGGGGATCACCAAGGTGGAGACGCGGGGCGAGAGGCTGATGCTGACGCGTCGGGGCGATTTCCTTCTGATCGGTCACAGGTTTCCACGCTTGACGGCCTCCAAGCCCGCTTCCAAGCTTTCCGAGATTTTGCGCTTCCTGGAGGCCCTGAAAGCCTGAGTTCCCGAGAGGTGAACCGCGCCGCAAACCGCCTCCCATGATCATGATCACCAAACGAATCCTTCTCCTTCTCACCCTGCTTGCCGCCACGGCCCCGCTCAAGGTTCCCGAAGGCGCCGTCGTCATCGACACGACCCATCTCGACCTCGACGGGGTGATCGCCGCCGTACTCTCCCGCCTGGGGACCCTACAGGAACTCGGCCCGGCCGGAAAATGACGCCTGCCCGATGATGAGCTTCACCTACTATTTCTGGTACACGCTCTCGAAGATCACCGCGCGGCTCTTCTTCAGCTTCCGCGTCGTGCATCCCGGTCGCATGATCGAGGAGGGGCCCCTCATCCTCGCCTCGAATCACCAGAGCTACTTCGACCCGCCGCTCGTCGGCATCTGCTCGCGTCGCGGGGTCTATTATCTGGCCCGCAAGACGCTCCTGCAGATCCCGCTGCTCGGGAAACTCCTTCCACACATCAACGTCATCCTCGTCGACCGCGAAGGGAACGACATGTCGGCGCTCAAGACCGTGATCCGCACGGTGAAGTCGGGGAATGGCGTCGTCCTCTTCCCCGAGGGAACGCGTTCCCCGGACGGTACCCTGCAGAAAGGCAAGGCCGGCATCGGCCTCGTCATCGCAAAGACCGGAGCCCCGGTGCAACCGATGCGCATCTTCGGATCGCACGAGGCTTTCCCGAAGGGATCCGGAAAGATCACCGCCTGCCCGATCACCGTGGTGGTGGGGGAGCCGATCCGATTCACCCCGCGTGAACTCGACCCCGCAAGCTGCGGCGGTGATGAAAGGGTCCTCTACCAGCAACTCTCCGACCGGGTGATGGAGGCGATCGCCGCACTGCAACTCCCCGAGTCCTTGCCAACGGCCTCCCCTGCGGAGAATCTTCCCGTTTCATGAGCGCACCCGACCACAGACACGCAATCGTCGCACGCGACCTGGTGAAGTCGTTCGGGGAGCGCCGCGCGCTCGACGGCATCTCCCTGGAAGTCCGCCAAGGCGAACTCTTCTGCCTGCTGGGACCCAACGGCGGAGGAAAGAGCACCCTCTTCAGGATCCTCGCGACCCTCTCGCTCCCCGACTCCGGATCGGCCGCCATCGCGGGACATGATGTCGTCACGGAAGCCTCGGAAGTCAGAGCCCGGCTCGGCGTCGTCTTCCAGTCGCCGAGTCTCGACGGCAAGCTGACCATTCTGGAAAACCTCCGCTGCGGGGGAGCCCTCTACGGACTCAAGGGTGCGGGACTCGAATCGCGCATCAATGAAGCCGCGAAGGCCCTGAACCTGACCGATCGCCTGAACGATCCGGTCGAGACCCTCTCGGGAGGACTCCAGCGCCGGGCGGAGATCGCCAAGTGCCTCCTGATCCGTCCCGAAGTGCTGCTCCTGGACGAGCCCTCGACGGGACTCGATCCGGGTGCGCGTCTTGATCTCTGGGCGGCACTTGAAAAACTCCGCGCCGAACACGGCGTCACGGCCCTCTGCACCACCCATCTCATGGAGGAGGCCGCCCGCGCCGATCGCGTCGCCATCGTGAGCAGCGGGAAGCTGGTGGCCCTGGGAACTCCGGAAGAACTCACCTCGGCGATCGGCGGCGACGTCATCAGCCTCGGCGTCTCCCGGGAAACCGGCGCCGATCAACTGGCGAGGACCATCACCGAAAAGACAGGCATCCCCGCGACCGTGGTCGAGGGGGAAGTCCGCATCGAGCACCGCGAGGCGTATCAGCTTGCGGCCCGGCTTTCGGGGGAATTCCCCGGAGCCATCACCTCCCTCCGGATTGCCCGGCCGACGCTCGAGGATGTCTTCATTGCCCGCACGGGACGGCTCTTTGCCGATCAGGATGTGGAACCGGAACGGACAAAGACCGCGAAGGGAAACAAGAGGAACAAGCGCTGAGCCATGACGAAACCGACCCGCCTTCTCCTGACACCCGCCATCGCCTTCTGGTGGCGCGATGTCATCCGCTTCCTCCGCCAGCGCAACCGCATCATCGGAGCACTCGCCACCCCCCTAGTTTTCTGGCTGCTTGTCGGAACAGGATTTGGCCCTTCCTTCCGTAATCCAGCGGCCGTTGCCGCCGCGGGTGCCACAGGGAGCTACCTCGCCTATTTCTTCCCCGGAATCTTGGTGCTGATCATGCTCTTCACCGCCATCTTCTCCACCATCTCGGTGATTGAGGATCGGAGGGAGGGATTTCTTCAGGGTGCGCTCGTCGCACCTCTCTCCCCTGCCGCAATCCCGCTCGGCAAATTCCTCGGCGGCACCACGCTTGCGGTCCTTCAGGCCCTGCTTTTTTGCCTCCTTGCTCCGCTGGCGGGCCTTCCGATCGGCCTCCATCAAATCCTGCTTCTCCTGCCTGCCCTCATCGTCACGGGATTTGCCATGACAGGGCTGGGATTCCTCGTCGCTTGGCCAATGGACTCCACGCAAGGATTCCATGCCATCATGAACATCTTTCTGATGCCGCTCTGGATGATGTCGGGCGCCCTCTTCCCGATGCCCGCCGGAACCGGCTGGCTCCATCTCGTCGCCATGCTTAATCCCGTCAGTTACGGGGTGGAGGCGATCCGCTCCTCCTTTGCCCCGACCATTTCAGAAGCCCTTTCCTCGGGTTACGTGACCGGTGTGTGCATCACCGCACTGTTTGCCGCTGTGCTTTTTGCTGTCAGTGTCCGGTTGGTGGAGAAACGTTCCCGACGAGGTTGAGTCATGGAGGGATTTCTGGAAACACTTCGGGAACGAGTGCTCTGCGGCGACGGGGCCATCGGAACGCTGCTCGCTGAACGCGGCGTTCCCGCTGGAAGCTGTTTCGAGGAGCTATGCCTTTCGCGCCCTGAACTCATCTCCTCACTCCATGCCGATTATCTGGCGGCGGGTGCTGAAATCCTTACAACAGATTCATTCGGAGCCAACGGACTGAAACTTGCGACCTTTGGCCTAGAAGGTCGGGTCACGGAGATCAACCGCGCCGCGGCAGCGCTAGCCAAAGGTGCCGTTGCCAATTCTGGAAAAATTGCCTGGGTGGCGGGAAGCGTGGGCCCACTCGGGATCCCACAGGGAGACATCTCCCTAAGTGACCTCGACCGGGAAGCCCTCTTCCGCACACAGATCGTAGGACTACTGGAGGGGGGCGCCGACATCATCCTGCTGGAGACCTTTCAGGACCCCGAGGAACTCCACCTCGCACTCCGCATCGCCAAATCCCTCGGCGACACGCCGGTCATCACCCTGCTGGCCTCACCGGAAAGCGGCCGCCTTCCCGGTGGGGCCTCTGTCGGTGAAGCATTGGATCGACTGGCAGATGCGGGAGCGGATGTCGTCGGACTGAACTGCGTCAACGGCCCTCAGGCAATGCTCCGGTTGTTGGAAAAGATAGCGCCGGTTCGCCCGCTCGCTCTCTTTCCCAATGCAGGTCGCCCCTCGTATCAGGAGGGCCGGATCTCCTACGGAACCTCGCCGGAATACTTTGCCGATCTTGGCCGTCGGATGGCGGAGAGCGGAGCAGCACTGGTCGGCGGTTGCTGCGGCACCTCTCCCGACCATATCCGCGCTCTTTCCGCCGCCATCCATGGTCTCAAACCGGGCCCCCTGAGAAGGGAAGCCGCTATCACGATTGAAACATCCGTCGCGACTTCGGAATCACGCGAGACCAGCCTTCTCGATCTTGTGGCTGCAGGGAAAACAGTCATTGTCACCGAACTCGATCCGCCAAAGACCCTGCCATTGGAAAAATTCTTCCATGCGGCCGAGGCGATTAGCCGCGCCGGAAGCGACGCGATCACGCTCGCCGACAATTCCCTCGCCATCCTGCGGGTGAGCAACTTCGCCGTGGCCGCCCTGCTCAAGCAGAAGGGAATTCTCCCTCTCCTCCACCTGAGTTGCCGTGACAAGAATGTGATCGGCCTCCAGAGCGAACTCCTCGGGATGGCCGCCCTCGGCATGCGCCATGTCCTCGCGCTCACGGGCGACCCGGCCAAGGGAGGAGACCATCCCGACGCGACCTCCGTTTACGACGTCAATTCGATCGGCCTCCTCGGTATCATCCGCCGTCTTAACGAGGGCTTTACCCAGGCCGGAACCGATCTTCAGGCACGCCCCGATCTGGTGGCTGGCTGCACCTTCAATCCGAACTCCCGGAATCTTGACGCCCAGGTCCAGAAACTCGAGCGCAAGGTCGCGGCCGGTGCACGCTACGTGATGACCCAGCCGGTCTTCGAAACGCATCTCGTCGAGGAGACGGCACAACGCACGTCGCATCTCGGAATCCCGGTCTTTACCGGCGTCTGGCCGCTTCTCAATGGCCGACAGGCGAAGTTCCTTCACAACGAGGTCCCCGGCATCTCCATCCCAGACTCAATCATGGCCCGGATGGATGGGCTTGAGGGGGATGCTGGCCGCAAGGAAGGCGTCGCCGTTGCCAAAGAGGTGACCCGTGCCGTACTCGATCATTTCCCCGGGGTCTACTTCATGACCCCTTTCCTCGCCTACCAGACCACCGAGGAACTCTGCGCCTTCGTCCGGGGAAGGTAGACTGATCTATCCTTTCTCTGCACCTCAGTTCCCACTGAGGGAAACCTTCAATAAAAAAGCCCGGCCCCTTTTGGGAAGCCGGGTTTCTTGAAAACGGAAACCTCTTACTTCTTCTTGGCAGCCTTAGCAGCCTTGGACCTGGTCTTGGTGGCAGCAGCCTTGGCTCCACCAGACTTCTTAGGCTTGGCCTCGGCGGCTGTCTTGTTTCCACCGGCAACCCGGGTATTGAGACGGCTCTTCTTGCGTGAGGCGACGTTCTTGTGAACGGCTCCGCTCTTGGCGGCCTTATCGAGAGCGGAGGCGAAGGCGGAGTAGAGGGCCTTCACATCGGTGACACCCTCCTGCAGAGCTGAGCGGAGCTTCTTTTCCTCGGTCTTGAGGCGGCTCAGGATGCTGCTGTTACGGGCGTGACGCTTGACCGCCTGGCGCTTGCGCTTGAGGTCGGACTTGCTTTTCTTGGCTGCTGCTTTGGATGTGGCCATGGGAAAGGGGTTGGGTGGGTGTTCGGAATAGTGAGAGTGCCAGTGACAGGGATCGAACCTGTGACCTAGGGCTTATGAGTCCCTCGCTCTAACCAACTGAGCTACACTGGCATTGGGGATTGGAGCCTATCAAGTCATTCTCTCTGTTCAAGGGGGAATGTTCAGGGGGGTGCTCACGCAACGGAAGCCTACGTGGCTGCTGCCTGTGTCCGGGGGTGTGCCGCGCCTTGCGGAGGGGCGGTAGCTTTCGCAGTAATCGGGATGACAGAGGAATGATCCTCCCTTGGTAACGCGTCGCTCTGCACCCGGAACGCTGGGCGGCGAGGGGTCACCGGGTATCACTGCTTCGCCCTGCGTGGTTTTGGGTCCAGTGGGATCACAACAAACCATACTGCTTTCGGCCTGCTTGGAATACGTGTCGGCGCGGTAGAGGTTGCTACACCAGTTCCACACATTGCCTCCCATGTCGTAAAGCCCGTAGCCATTGGCCGGAAAGGAACCGACAGGCGAGGTGCCGACGAAACCGTCGGAAGCGTCATTGCGGTACGGGAATTGTCCGGTCCAGCGATTCAGCATGAAACGCCCTCCGGGCCGCTCCTCATCGCCCCAAGAATAGCGTTTTCCACCGCCGCCTCCGATCGCCGCAAACTCCCATTCCGCCTCGGTGGGGAGGCGTTTCCCCACCCAGGATGCGTAGGCATTCGCATCCTCCCAGGCGACATGCACCACAGGGTAGTTCTCCCTGCCGGTGATGTTACTTCCGGGGCCTTCGGGGTGACGCCACGAAGCGCCATTCACCCATCGCCACCACGAGGCCATCCCCCGCAAATCCACGGGACCCTCGGTCTGATGGAAAACCAACGAACCTGGAGCCAGCATCTCGGCGGGAGGCTTGGGCGTGCCGTGCGGAACCTGTTTTTTCAATTCCTCCCAATCGACGGGTCGCTCGGCGACGGTGACATAGCCGGTGGCCTTCACGAATCTCTCAAACTCGGCATTCGTCACCGGATGGAGATCCATGAGGAATGGTTTGACCTTCACGCGGTGCGCCGGTCTTTCGTTAGGGAAAGCGTATCCGGCATCGGAACCCATCATGAATTCCCCGCCGGGAATCAAGACCATGTCACCTGTGAGTTTGGACGAATGGCACCCTACCATGCACAGCATCACCGACACGGTCATGGCAAGGAATGTCTTCATCATCTTTGGTAACGGGAGCAGGGGATGCGCTACTCCGAAAAGATTGATCGCCAGTCCTTCCGCATATCAATGATGCCCCATCCTCGCTGGGGTGCATCGGTAAGGGCTTTCACAAGCTTTCCGCTGCTCCGCGGGTTTGCGTCGTAGACATACTCCCTGTCTCCATCGGTGTGGTGGACAAGCAACCCAAGGGATGGAAGCGGATTCCCAATCGTCGTGTATTCAAGCATCTCCTTGTCTCCATCGCTGTTCCCAAACGCCACGATCGGCCTCCGCCCGATGAATTGGTGGATCGACTCGGGTTTTCCTGGGCCGTCATCCACAAAGGGACGGTTTGTGGTTTTTAGCAAGACAGGACCGCCCTCCCGCAGTTCATACACGACATCGGTGCGGGATCCCAAGACGTGTTCGGGGACGACGCCGTAAACACGCTCGCTGAAGACGCGCATGAAATCCAAGCCTCCCCCGGAAACAATATAGGTTTTGAATCCGTTTGCCCTCAGGTAGGACAGCACCTCCTGCATCGGTTGATACGCAAGCCTATCATAGTTTCTTTTAAAGCGGGGATGAATGGCCGTGGCGAACCATCGGCGGACGTTTTGATCGAATTCCCCGGTGGTTATACCAGCGACAACAACGAAGATGAGATGAAACAGGCCCTTGTAGTGATCGCGAAGAAGCACCTTGAGATCACCTGAAAGTGCAGCCTGAATATACTCATCAGATTTCCACTCGGGGTGATCAGGCAGCCGTCGTTTAAGTTCATCAATCGTGAACAAAATCTGAAAAGGGAGCGGATTTTCGGGCCAGAGCGTACCGTCATTGTCGAATACCGCGATCCGTTCAGAAGAGGGAACAAAACTTTCCCCCTTTTCGTCGGTTACTTTCTCCACGAAGGCGATGATGGCCCTCCTTGAAGCGCCGTCATTCCAAGATGGCAGGGGCTCGGCCGCACGGGCCGCCAGTGCGGACCAGAGAACATATGCCAGGGTTAGGAGGGCGCGGCGTATCACCGGGAGAGCCCCTTCTTACTCATGCGCTGCGGTCACCGACTCCATCACACGGTCGAGATTGAAGCTGCCCGGCTTTTGGCGCGGCGGGAACTCCCGGAAACTCTGCAACCATACGCCGACATAACTGGCAGCGGGAGCGATGACAAACATGTGGTCCAGGAACCAGCGCTGGTAACCCATGCCGATCTCCGGGGCTAACTCAAAGGGATCCATGCGCAGATTGGTGACCATCGGCGCCCGCAGGGCCTCGAAGGGATGCAGCCACACATCCATGCCGTGGGCGTTTTGCTTAAGGAAGGTGATCTTCCAGTTTTCGTAGCGAAGGGCCGCCACATTGCCATCATCGGTCCAATAGATGAATTCCTTGCGCGGCCACGGGGCATCTCCCTTAAGCGCAGGCAGGAGGTTGTTGCCATCCAGATGCACCTTGTAGCTCGAATCCCCGACCTTGAGCCCCCCGAGCAGATCCTCTTTTACCGTGGAATCCCCGGCGGCGGCGAGAAGCGTGGGTAACATATCCTCGTGAGCCCCGATGTCGTTGATCACGGTGCCGGGCTTGATGACGTCCGGCCAGCGGATGAATGTCGGTACGCGGTATCCTCCTTCCCACTGGGTGTTCTTTTCCCCGCGGAACATCGTGGTGCCGCCATCGGGCCAGGTGAAGGACTCGGCACCGTTGTCGCTGGAATACATCACGATCGTGTTTTCCTCGAGACCGAGTTCCTTGAGTTTCGCGAGCAACTGACCCACATGCGCGTCGTGCTCAACCATACCGTCCGCATAAATGCCGAGGCCGGTCTTGCCATCGGACTCCTTTTTCAGGTGCGTAAAGATGTGCATCCGGGTCGAGTTCCACCAGATGAAGAAGGGCTTCCCATCCTTGGCGGCGCGCTCCATGAAGGCAAAAGTCTTCTCGTTGACCTCGTCATCGATCGTCTCCATGCGCTTCCTGTTTAGCGGGCCCGTGTCCTTGATGGGGCCTTTGGCAAAGCTGTGAATGACACCCCGGGGCCCGAACTTCCTCTTGAACTCGGGATTTGTCGGATAGTCGGGATGCTCCGGTTCCTCCTCGGCATTAAGGTGATAGAGATTCCCAAAAAACTCATCAAATCCATGGCTGGTCGGCAGCATGTCGTCCCGATCGCCGAGATGGTTTTTACCAAACTGGCCGGTTACATACCCCTGGGCCTTCAGCAGGGTCGCGATGGTGGGATCCTCTTTTTTCATCCCCTCGGGCGCTCCCGGGAGACCTACTTTGGTAAGGCCTGTGCGGATCGGCGACTGGCCGGTGATAAAGGCAGCTCGACCAGCTGTGCAGGATTGCTGACCGTACCAATCGGTAAAATAGGCTCCCTCGCTTGCAATGCGGTCGATGTTCGGGGTGCGGTAGCCCATCATACCACGATTGATCGTGCTGATATTAAACTGGCCAATGTCATCACCCCAGATGATGAGGATATTGGGTTTTTTTCCTGGGGCCGCCGCCTCGAGGGGCGTGCAGGGGGCTATGACAAATGCGGCAGCCAGCGCCGACATCATCACCTTGGGGAGTGAGAGGAATTTCATATTACGATCAAGCGAAGGTTGCCAACCGCCCTTGGGAAGGAAAGATCTTTTCCCTAAAGCTTCAAGGAAGCGTACGAAAAGAATCATCTCACCCAAAGATCCACCCTTGCGTTCTGATAATGGATTGCTTTGAAGCTTAATCATCCTCCCTAAGCAATCCCCTTAACCCGAGGATAGTGCTCTCCTTTGAGGGGAAATTTTTTGTGAATAACCATATTGACAGAAATAGCCGTTTCCCCTATCCAAGTCACCGTTAGTACAACCACAAACCCAAATATACATGAACAAAACCCTTACACTCCTTGCAGTCGTAGTGGCTACCGCAGCGACCTCGTTCGCCGGTACCGCTTCCAAGAAAGTCGTCGTGGCTCCCCAGGACGAGCTCTTCCGCGCTGGTGAAGTCCAAGTTGACGCTTTCGTTGCTGGCGCCGCTGGCAAGTACGGCAATCACAATAACGTTGGTGCCCTCGGCGGCGGCCTCGGACTCAGCTACTTCCTCACGAAGTACATCGGCATCGGCATCGACAACTCCCTCGGCGGTACCGTTGGCGGCAATGGCTCCTCCGGTGGCGCCATCGACGCTCTCCAAGGCCAGCTCATCGGTCGTCTCCCGATCGAGAGCCTCCACCTCGCTCCTTACGCCATGGTCGGCGGCGGGGCCTTCTGGGGCGGCAACCGCGGTCAGGGCAACGGCAACGTCGGTGGTGGTGTCGAGTACCGCATCAACCGCGGTTTCGGTCTCTTCGGCGACTACCGCTGGCTCTACGGCAACAACGGCCTGAGCGAGAACCTCTTCCGCGCAGGTGCCCGTTTCGTGTTCTAAGATCTCCTGATCTAGAATCTACTCTGAAGACCCCGGAGGAAACTCCGGGGTCTTTCTTTTTTCAGGCATCACGACTAGTTTTGAACCCCGCGCCGATCATCATTACCTTCATGAGCCAACCGAACCCATCAACCTCCAACCGGCGCGTCGTCATTGGGATGAGCGGTGGCGTGGACTCGAGTGTGGCCGCCTGGCTTCTGAAGGAACAGGGATGGGAGGTCATCGGCGTGACCATGAAACTTTGGCCCCAAGACTGCATGACCCGGGCCGAGGACAAGTGCTGCGGCCCCCAGGCCATCGCCGACGCACGCGGCGTCGCCCACGCGCTCGGCATCCCTCATTACGTCGTCGACGAGGCAGTTCCCTTTGAGCGCCTCGTGATCGATTACTTTGCGGAGGAATACAAGGCCGGGCGCACCCCTAACCCCTGCATCATGTGCAACGAACGGGTGAAGTTTGGGAACCTCCGTGACAAGGCTTCGGCACTCGGCGCCGACTTCATTGCGACCGGCCACTATGCCATCGTCGAGCATCCGGAGGGTCAGGCACCGATCCTGAGCCGGGGACTCGATCCCAAGAAGGATCAGTCGTACTTCTTGTTCAGCCTCAATTCCTCCCAGCTATCCAGCACCCTCTTCCCTCTGGGCAAGCTGACCAAACCAGAGATCCGCGACATCGCCCGCAAACTCGGGCTCAAGGTGGCCGACAAAGAGGATAGTCAGGAAATCTGCTTTGTCCCCGGCAAGGACTACAAGGCCTTCCTCAAGGGCCGTTTTGAGGAGCGTGGAGAGTCATTCCAGCCGGGTGGCTTCTATGATCTGGAGGGAAACCACCTCGGCGAGCACGAAGGAATCGAGTTTTTCACCATAGGCCAGCGCAAGGGCTTGCCGGGCGGCGGGGGAACCCCACGTTATGTCGTCGACATCGATGCTGAGAGGGGGCGCGTTCTTCTCGGTTCCGAAGAAGACTTGCTCTGTGGTGAATTCACTGCGAACCGTGTTACCTGGCACGACGCGCCGCCAACCGAACCACGTCGCATCACCGTCAAGGTCCGCCATGGCCACGCCGGAGAATCGGCCGAAGTCACAGCAACTGCAGACGGAGAAGCCGTGATCAGGCCGCTCGAACCGCTTCGGGCCGTGACCCCGGGGCAGGCAGCCGTTTTCTACGACGGAGATCGCGTCCTTGGTGGAGGCTGGATTGTGCGCCGCACACTTGCCGCGACGCAACCCGGGCAGACAGAAGCCTTCACCGCATGAAGAAAAAGACCTCGAAGACCGTTCGTCGGGCCGCACCCAAAAAACCAGCGCTACGAACGTCGCGGAAAAGCACCGCTTCCTTTGATCCGATCCCCGAAGTGATCGAAGAGATCCGCAAGGGGCGGATGGTGATCGTGACCGACGATGAGGATCGAGAGAACGAGGGTGATCTTGTCATGGCCGCGGCCAAGGTCACCCCGCAGGCTGTGAACTTCATGGCAACCCATGGCCGGGGCCTGATCTGCGCCCCGATCACAGCGGAACGCGCGACACACCTTGGGCTCCAGCGGATGGTCGCCCATAACCGGGAACTGCATGCCACCGATTTCACTGTCTCGGTCGACGCAACCCACGGCACCACAACCGGTATCAGCGCTAGAGATCGCTCTGCCACGATCCGAGCACTAGCCGATCCTTCCTCCACACCCGGCGATCTCCGCCAACCGGGGCACATCTTTCCTCTTCAGGCAGCCGAGGGAGGCGTCCTCCACCGGGCAGGTCACACAGAGGCAGGTGTCGATCTGGCCAGACTGGCCGGTCTCGATCCCTCCGGAGTTATCTGCGAGATCCTCAACGAGGACGGATCCATGGCACGACTGCCGGACCTGCTGAAATTCCGCAAGAAGCATGGCCTCAAGATCTGCTCGATCCGCGATCTCATCGCTCATCGTCGCCGCAGCGAGAAGCTCGTTCGCAGGGAGCAGGAAATCACCATGCCTACCGATTATGGTGACTTCAGGATGTTCCTTTACGGTACGGAGGTGGATCACCAGCATCACGTCGCGCTGGTGAAGGGGCCCATCGACCCTTCCAAACCGGCTCTGGTTCGCGTCCACAGTGAATGCCTGACCGGTGACGTCTTTGGCTCCCGCCGCTGTGACTGCGGCAGTCAACTTCATCGGGCTCTCCGCCAGATCTCCGAAAACGGTCACGGCGTACTGGTCTACATGCGCCAGGAGGGACGTGGCATCGGCCTCCCAGCCAAAATCCACGCTTACAAACTCCAGGAGGAAGGGTTCGATACCGTCGAGGCCAACAGAAAGCTCGGATTTCCCCCCGACCTCCGTGAATACGGCACTGGGGCTCAGATCCTCGCCGATCTCGGCATCCGCAAGATCCGCCTCCTGACCAATAATCCCCGTAAAGTTGTAGGCTTGGAAGGCTACGGGTTGGAAATCGTGGAGCGCGTTCCGATCCGCCCCGAACCGAATGCGCACAATGCCCGCTACCTCAGCACCAAGAAAAAGAAGCTCGGACACCTGTTTTGACGAAGCGATGCTTCGTCGAGGTTTTTAGGCTAAAGACTGTTAGAATGTAGGTAGCCAGTGGTCCCGACAGACTGATTTCTCCCTTTAGCCTTTTGCCTTTAGCCTTCATCCTTTCCCCAAATGCTCTCACCAATCCCAACCCGACCGCGCCTTTCCACGGCTGCGAGCAACCGGATCGTGATCGTGGCCAGCAGATACAATTGGGAATTCGTGGAACCGATGGTGACTAGGGCTGTGGAAGAGCTCTCCGCCGTCGAGCCCGGAACCAAGGTCGAGGTCGTCCACGCGCCCGGTTCATTCGAGATTCCTTTTCTGGCGGCGAACGTCCTTCAGAAAAGCAAACCGGACGCCGTGATCTGCCTCGGAGTGATTTTCAAGGGCGAGACCGGCCATGCCGACCTTATTGCTGCCTCCGTAAGCGACACCCTCTGCCGCCTCTCGGTCGAAAAGCTTGTCCCCGTCATCCACGGTGTGCTGCTGTTGAATGATCAAGAACAAGCCAAGGAACGCTGCCTGGGTGCCGAGATGAACCGAGGAACCGAGGCCGCAAGGGCCGCCGTCGAAATCGTGCGCTCGTCCAAAGCCCTCTCGACCCGCTAAAAAAACCACACGATCATGGGAGTACGCCGCGAGGGCCGTGAGGCCGCCATTCAGTTTCTCTACCAGCGTGACCTCGGAGGAGGCGCAGGGGTAGCCGATCTGCAGGATTTCTATGCTTTCCGTGGGCTGAGCCCCTCAGCCCGCAGATTCTGCGAGGGCCTCGTCTCGGGGCTTCTTGAGCGCACCGAGGCAATCGATATCGCCCTGCGCGAGCACACACAGAACTACGAACTCGAGCGCCTCTCCGCCGTCGACCGCAACATCCTGCGACTGGCCGTCCACGAAATGCTCCACTGCGACGACATCCCTCCCGTGGTCTCCATCAACGAGGCGATCGACATCGCCAAGAAATACGGTACCGAGGAATCGGGACGCTTCGTCAACGGCGTCCTCGATAAGATCAAGGCGACCCTGAAGCGCCCTGAGCGCACGCCGGCATCCAAGCAGGGAAATCAACCCTCCGAAGACTGATGGCCGGTTGGTTAAAGGGGGTTCTGGGCCGACTGACCGGAACCCATGAGGAGGTTGACTGGGAGGAAGTCGAGGCAGCGCTCTGGCAGTCAGACCTCGGGGCACCCACGGCCACTGCGATCCTGAAATCACTGAAAGACCAAGGCCTCGCCCTCCACTCGGAAAATGTGCTGGAAGCCGCACGGGCTGAGGCCGCCAAGCATCTTCCCGAGAAAGGAGCCGATCTTACCCCTTCCTCTTCTCCCGATGGTGGCCCCATCGTTATCCTGATGGTCGGAGTGAACGGGACGGGCAAAACCACCAGCAGCGCCAAGCTTGCCTCCCTACTGAAAGGCCGGGGTCACACCGTCCTCCTCTGCGCCGCCGATACCTTCCGTGCCGCAGCCGTCGAGCAGCTTAAGTCCTGGGGCGAAAAGCTTGGAATCGAAGTGGTCAGTAGTGAATACGGCGCCGACCCGGCCGCCCTCTGTCATGATGCCCTCGCTAAGGCAAAGCGCCTCAAATCCGACTTTCTGATCTGCGACACAGCTGGCCGCCTCCACACCAAATCGAACCTCATGCAGGAGTTGGCCAAGGTTCGCCGCTCCCTCGGAAAACTCGATCCCTCGGCACCCCACGAGGTTTTCCTGGTGGCCGACACCACGACCGGAAGTAACGCCGTCGTCCAGGCCAAGGAGTTCCACGCCGCCACCCCGCTCACCGGACTCATCCTGACCAAGCTCGACGGCTCCGGAAAAGGAGGCGTGGCGGTGGCCATCGCCCGGGAGACAGGAATCCCCCCCCGCTATGTCGGAACTGGCGAAGGCGCCACAGATTTCGCCCTCTTCGATAGGGCAGCCTTTCTGGAGAGAATGATCTGATTGAGGCGTTGACCGGCCTGATCTCCTGCCTATTCTAACTGCAAATGCGGGGGAGCCAGATGGCTGAGAGGCTCGGAGAGATCCGGGCGACCCTTTGAACCTGACACGGGTCAGGGAGAAGACTCAGGCCACGCTGTGCATCTCACGCGTGGCCCTTTCTATTTCCCTAACTCCTATCTCCCAACTTCCAGCTCCCAATTTCCCATGATCGCCCCAAAAGAATCCCTCGAGCCTCAGAGCACCGACGCCCTTCCTGCTAGCACACGCGTCTACGTTGATGGGGTGATCCACCCCCAGATCCGCGTCCCGATGCGCGAGATCGCTCTCTCCCCCACCAAGAACTTCTCCGGTGAACTCGAGCCGAACGAACCCGTCCGCGTCTATGACTGCAGCGGACCCTGGGGTGATCCCGACTTTGAAGGCGACTCTTCAGAGGGGCTTCCCACCCTGCGTGCTTCGTGGATTGAGAAGCGCGGCGACACTGCTCAATACGAAGGCCGCCAGGTCCAGCCGATGGATAACGGCTATCTCTCGGGTAAGCATGCCGAGTTCGCCAGCACCGCAGAGCGCAATCGCCTAATCGAGTTCCCGGGACTGACGAGCGCCCAACGCAAGCCCCGCAAGGCCTCCGCAGGCCATCCGGTCACTCAACTCTGGTACGCCCGTCAGGGGATCATCACACCCGAGATGGAGTTCATCGCGATCCGCGAGAACATGGGCCGCGCACGGATAGCGGATCTTGCCAACGACATATCGCGCAACGAACTCGACAAGCAGCACTCCGGCAGCGGCCAGCGTCCCGGCAGCCCCTACACCCCCTCGATCTTCGGTCGCTTCCCGCAGCGCATCCCCGAGCAGATCACCGCAGAGTTCGTCCGCTCCGAGATCGCCGCGGGTCGCGCCATCATCCCAGCGAACATCAACCATCCCGAGCTGGAGCCGATGATCATTGGCCGCAACTTCCTGGTGAAGATCAACGCCA
The DNA here is from genome assembly GCA_009928265.1 of Pseudomonadota bacterium. Lineage (GTDB taxonomy): Bacteria > Verrucomicrobiota > Verrucomicrobiia > Chthoniobacterales > UBA6821 > UBA6821. Next base: position 15,380 of record RFPR01000031.1, read on the forward strand.
ACATCGGCAACAGCGCCGTCGCTTCATCCATCGAGGAAGAGGTCGAGAAGATGCGCTGGGCGACCAAATGGGGAGCCGACACCGTGATGGATCTCTCCACGGGCAAGAACATCCATGCCACCCGCGAGTGGATCCTGCGCAACTCCCCCGTCCCGATCGGCACCGTGCCGATTTACCAGGCGCTCGAGAAGGTGAACGGAAAGGCCGAGGACCTCACCTGGGAGATCTTCCGCGATACCTTGATCGAGCAGGCCGAGCAGGGCGTTGACTATTTCACGATCCACGCCGGAGTCCTCCTCCGCTTCGTGCCGCTTACCGCCAAGCGCATGACCGGCATCGTCAGCCGCGGCGGCTCGATCATGGCGAAGTGGTGCCTCGCTCATCACCAGGAGAACTTCCTCTACACCCACTGGGACGACATCTGCGACATCATGGCCGCCTACGACGTCAGCTTCTCCATCGGCGACGGCCTCCGTCCCGGATCGGTGGCCGATGCCAACGACGAGGCCCAGTTCGGTGAGCTCAAGGTGCAGGGCGAACTGACTGAGCGCGCCTGGGCCAAGGGTGTACAGGTCATGAACGAAGGGCCCGGCCACGTCCCGATGCACATGATCGAGGAGAATATGGCCAAGCAACTCGAGTGGTGTCACGAGGCCCCCTTCTACACGCTCGGGCCCCTCACTACCGACATCGCCCCCGGCTACGACCACATCACCAGCGGCATCGGTGCCGCCATGATCGGCTGGTACGGCTGCGCCATGCTCTGCTACGTGACGCCGAAGGAACACCTCGGCCTGCCGAACAAGAAGGATGTGAAGGATGGCGTCATTACCTACAAGATCGCCGCCCACGCCGCCGACCTCGCCAAGGGACACCCCGGTGCCCAGTACCGGGACAATGCCCTCTCCAAGGCCCGCTTTGAGTTCCGCTGGGAGGACCAGTTCAACCTCGGCCTCGACCCCGTCACCGCGCGGGAGTTCCACGACGAGACCCTCCCGCAGGAAGGGGCCAAGTCAGCTCACTTCTGCTCCATGTGCGGCCCCCACTTCTGCTCCATGAAGATTTCGGAGGACGTCCGCAAATACGCCGCCGCCCAAAACCTCTCCGAGGAAGAAGCCCTCAAGAAAGGTATGGAGGAAAAATCTAAGGAGTTCGCCGAACAGGGCGCAGAGCTCTACACGAAGGCGTGATTCGGCCTCTCGATCGAGAGGGCTTTTTCTTTTCTTTAAATAGAAGATCCACAAAATCCCACAAATGGCCGTTCCTAAGTTCGACGAACTTTTCAACCCCTTGCTTTCAGCTCTTCATGAGCTCGGAAGTTCTGCACAGATTTCGGAACTCGAAGAAAAAGTAGCCGCAATTCTTGGGTTAAGTGAAAAAGATCTAAACTCTATTCACGAGGGTAATAGGACGAAGTTCTCCTATAACCTTGCTTGGGCCAGAACTTATTTAAAAAGGAACGGGCTGATTGAAAACTCCTCTCGAGGGGTGTGGTCCTTAACTCCCAAAGGCGAGAGTGTTCAGACCGTTGATAAGGAGGCGATAAAGCGAAAAATCCAAGAAGAGGATCGCTCAAAAAGGGAGTCCAAAGAGCAAGTCGAAGAATCTGCTCCCGATGAGATGGATTGGGAAATGGAGACTTTGGATGCCCTCAAAAAGATGGAGCCAAACGCATTTGAACGCTTATGCCAACGCGTTCTTCGCGAGTCAGGTTTCATCAATGTAGAGGTTACTGGACGATCAAGTGATGGCGGCATAGATGGCCATGGTGTCTTCAAACTTGGAGCAGTTCTGTCCTTTCACGTTCACTTTCAGTGCAAAAGGTACAAAGACACTGTTTCCGCACCTGTCATTAGGGATTTCCGTGGTGCCATGGTTGGCCGGGCAGATAAGGGTCTAATCCTCACAACAGGGACTTTTACAAGAGATGCGAAAGCAGAGGCTATAAGGGATGGAGCTCCCCCGTTAGATCTGATTGATGGCCTTGAGTTCGTTCAAATGCTCAAACATTTCCGACTTGGCATATCTGTAGTGGAAAAACGGATAGAGGAGATAACCGTAGATCCCAGTTGGTTCAAAAACTACTAACTAGCTACTTTTAAGGCTTGGAAGTTTTGATGCCGCGTTAGGCGCGCGAGCGAAGCTGTAGTGAACTACTGCAAGCGAGCAGCAACAACGCGCGGCACAAAAATCCCAAGCCTTCGTTATCCCCGTTTGCGGGATAACATAATCTCGTTGCCTTCCGTGTCTACACACATCGCCAAATGCGGCGGTTCTCCATTCTCTGGCTGGGGCTCCCTGAGTAACTGACCTCCTGCCGCAACAATCTCAGCGCCCCCGGCGATCACATCGGCCACTTGAAAGCTCAAGCCGGTCCAGGTGCGCTTCCCCTCGCCGCCGCCATGGATGCCGAT
>RFPR01000301.1 GCA_009928265.1 Pseudomonadota bacterium
CAACTCAGATCGCGACCCCACCACCCGCCACGGTGTTCGACGACATGACCTTCCCACTCGCCCCACCACGGCTGGTGCGCCAGCGGGCAATCGCCGATGACGACGGTGATGATCTGAACCTGGAGTAGTGTGTGTGCCTGTGCCTGTGCGTGTGTAATCCGAAACTCAAAAACAAACCAGAACAGCGTGAGCGTGTCCGAAACTCAAAAAAAAATAGAAAAGGAGGCCGGAGGGGCTGACCCTTTTCATTCGGGGGTTTCACCCCCGAGCGCCCCCATTGTGGGGGTTTCACCCCCGATCGCCCCCGGCGATTCATATTATCGTCCCTCCCATCAGCGACTCAGGACGTAAATGAATTGATTCGATCTGTCGGCATTGGAGGGCTACTATCTGACCAACAAACCTACGAAATGCCCCACACGATGACCCTGCGGAGTGCTAAGCGTACCGCCACCAAGGCGGCTGCGGTGACCCGTGATCCAGTCCCACCCCGAGAGCGCAAGCCAGCGCGTTCTGCTGCTGACCAGAAGAATCTGCTGGCCTTCAAGCTCGCGGATGCGGCGGCTGCCCTACCCTACCTCAAGATGTATGCCTCAGACCCCAAGCTGTATACCAGCGAGTTCAACTCTGTTGTTGTCGATATGACAGCAGCACTTTGGACGATGATGGAGGACGGAGCGGACTTCCTCGCACGTGACCCGAAGTATCGTCTCGGTGTTCAGCGCCTCTTCCACATGAGCTGATGGCTGTGTGTGGGGACGACTACAACAAGCTGTCCCAGTATCTCTCATTCGAGACCCTGTTCAGTATCAGGATGCGCGAGATTCTCGACCGACCAGACTGCAAGAGTGCGCGTGGCGTCCGGTTCGCCAAGGCGGCGACTGGTGCTGGCATCTAAGCGTGTGCGTGTGTGCGTGTGCGTGTGCGTGTGGCTCAAAATCAAAAAACAAAATAGAAAAGGAGGCCCAATGGGTCGAACCTTTTCATTCGGCGGGGGTGAAACCCCCGAGCGCCCCCATTACAGGGGTGAAACCCCCGTGCCCCGCAAATTGACAAACTTCCTCCTACCATTATGACTCGTACCTGCTGAAAAGATCGAGATGGCCACCG
>RFPR01000302.1 GCA_009928265.1 Pseudomonadota bacterium
GCGGACCCATGCCATCACGGCCAACCAGTACAGCATCACGGTGCAGGAGCAGGGCTTCGGCGTCGCTGTGTCGGAACTGCTGCTGAACGCCTCGTTCGATGACGTGATGGCCTCGGCCAGCCGCCTTCTCGGCCGCAATATGGCGCTCTACATGGACACGCAGGCTCGCCAGACCCTCCAGCGTGCGTCGTCGGTTGTGTTCGGTCGCCAGAAGCCAACCGCTATCAACACCGGCTACGGCGTGTACGAGCCTGGCACCGCTGCGACAACCGTCGCCGCTGTGACGGGCGGCACCGACTTCTTCCTGCACCCTCACTCGGTGAAGGACGCAGTCGAAGTGCTCTCATCGAAGAACATCCCCCGTCTCGGTGAGACGTACGTGTGCTTCATCCACCCGCACCAGAGCCGCCGTCTCCGTGATACCCCGGAATGGATCGAAGTCACCAAGTACGCCGCTCCCGGCAACTTCATGTTGGGCGAGATCGGCCGCATCGGTGACGTGGTCTTCATCGAGACCACTCAGATCGCCGCTCCGCTGGCGACCACGATGGACACCGACGACTCGGCGGTCCTGCCTGGCGGCAAGACCGTGGAGCCGACTCAGCAGACTCCGGACTTCCGCACCGACGTGACCGGCACCGCAACCGACGGTTCGGACATCACTGCTGTTCCTGCCACGTGGCAGGATGGCCGTGCGGACAGCCTGACCGGTGTCGACGGCGTGGTGACTCCCGGTTGGGGCCAGGCGTGGCTTCCGAGCGGTACCGCCTTTGAGGCGATCATGCTCGGTGACAACGCCTTCGGCCAGGCTGTGAGCCTCCCGGTCGAACTGCGTGACGGTGGTGTGCTCGACTTCGGTCGTGAGCACGCCCTCGCCTGGTACTCGATCTGGGGCTGGGGCCTCATCACCGAGTCGGCGGTCTGCAAGATCGTGACGAACTGAGCACATGCTCATCGGTCTTCGGCGGGGGGTTTCGGCCCCCCGCCACCCCGATCTTCAAGGAGACACCACATGAGCATGATCGCAGTCCACGGCCCCATCTCATGGGGTGACGACACCGACCAGGGCAGGGACAACATCTGTATGGCGCAGTGTGGCTTTGAGGTGGG
>RFPR01000303.1 GCA_009928265.1 Pseudomonadota bacterium
TCGGCGCAAGAACCGCCGTATCGAATTCACGCTGACTTCCGAGCATCCGCTCTGATTCAGGTAAGCCTGTACGGCTGTCTAAAAGTTCGACACCCTCCACTCTCCTGACCCAAGGCAACTCATTGGATTTACAAGGATCACCGGTGGCGCGGGCATTGCTCTACTGTTGCCCGGATGAATCGGTCCGTGTTCTTGAGACTTCGTCGATGGGAGCGTCCCCTGCTCTCCGTGCTGGCTTCCGTGGCCATCACTGGAGTCCTCACGCGCTTTGAGTTTCGGTCCTTCGAAGCATCCCTTTACGACCTGCTGACCACCACTGGGCTGCATGTGCGGCCCAACAGCGACATCGTCCTACTGACCGTGGATGACTCCACACTCAAGGATCAGGTTGAACTCTCGCCCCTGCCCGTAAGGACTCACACCCGCCTGCTGGATCGTATTGCCTCAGGCCGCCCCCGAGCTGTGGGATTCCTCATCAATCTGGCTCGATCCGCGACACTCGAACCTGAGAGTGAACGTCCTGCAATGCTTCGCAGCTTTGTTGAGGCAGCCTCCCGTCTTCAGGCCTCCGGAACTCCGGTCGTATTGGGAACACCCTACGACGTCACAGGAGAGCTTCTGCCTCCCTACCCGATCAGCACACTCCCTCACGGCCTGGCCGTGGTGCACAAGGATGGAGCCGAGTTCTCGGGTGACAAGGTTTCACGTCGTGCTCTGCTCTCACTCGAGGGCCAGCCCTCATTTCCAATCGTACTGGCCGAGACTGCTCACCTGAGGAGTGCAGGCACTCCCGTTCGGGGCAGCTTTGAAGTCCCCGAAATCCGCGCCCGTTATTTTCACTTCCGCTATCACGGCGACCCGGCCGCGGCCTATCTCAGGATCCCCATTCAGGGACTGCTTTCCGGATACGTCGATCCCAAAATCCTCACTGGAAAGATCGTGCTCGTTGGAACAGCCCTTCATGAGGAACCCAGCGACTTCGTCATGACTCCCTACACCAACGAGGCGTGGGCAAGTCCCAAGCTGGCCCTGCATGCAGCCATCCTGGATTCGATCCTCACCGATGATGGACTCATTCGAGGCAAGGGGAAGTCCGAACACATCCTCAGG
>RFPR01000304.1 GCA_009928265.1 Pseudomonadota bacterium
TCCACGGACGGCTCATTACAAGCCCGCCACAGGACGCTGGTACTGTACAGGTGTCCGGGTCCACTGTGACGCTCACGGGCGCTACGTGGCCTTCCTGGGCCTCTGGCGCCCATATCCGCATCGCGGACACAATCGGGCGGATTCTGTCCACCTCGTCCAGCACGGTCGCCACTCTGGATCTCGGGTTCACTGGGAACATATCCGCCGGCACGGCCTACACCCTGTATCGGGTGACCTACCCGCTCCCGGCGGACTTCCGGAACCTGGATGAGCCGTCCGACGAGTTCAATTGGTGGTCCGGTCTATATGTGACCCCGGACATCGCGATGAAGCTGGAGCGGGTGGCCAACTCCTCCGGCCATCCGTACCACTGGACTGTCATCAAAGACCCTGCGTCCGATGGCTGGGCGATCAAACTCTTGGGCTATCCCACCAAGGCCGAGACGATTGACTTCATGTACCGCCGGACTGCCCGGGCACTGCGGTATTCCGGTCACGAAGCCTCCTGCCGGGCCGGGACGATTGCCCGATCCACAACCGCTGTGACCGGCACCAGCACGCAGTTCTCCACGGGCATGATCGGTTCCGTCCTGCGGGTTGGCGATACGACCAACATCCCAGGTCCGATCACCTCCATCACCCCGTGGGTCTCAGAATCCAAGATCACGGATGTCGCTTCGGCCACCGCACTGACCACCGAAGGCTCCGGGACCGTCGCCGGGTCAACGAAGTATCTGATCACCGATCCGATTGACGTTCCGCCTCACATGCACAACGTCATCTACTCTGCGGCGGAGTACTGGCTAGCACGGATCCGACACCAGAAGCCGGACAACGCCTTTGCGATGTACCAGCGCGATCTCCGGCTGGCCATGGAGATGGATCAGCTTGCCCCGCTGTCTGGTAGGTCTAGGGAAGTGTGGCACGATGGTGGCTGGAGAAGCCCCCTCAAACCCGATGGTGGAGCATGATCGTCATTGAGAAGTGGGCCGGGCTCGTCACGAATGCAAGCCCGTACGCAATCCCGCCTGGAGCGGCAGTGACACAGGTCAATCTTCAGATTCTGTCTCCAGGTCAACTTACGGTTCGTCCAGGAACGACATCTGTTT
>RFPR01000305.1 GCA_009928265.1 Pseudomonadota bacterium
GGCGGAAGACATCGCCCTTGCAGCCCAGATCCTCTGCCCGCGTATCCTTGAGTTCCTCGACATCCAGCCTCAGTGGCAAGCGGGCGTGATCGGCCTGATGCAGCTGATCACGCTGTCCCATATCAACCAAGCTCTGACCAAGCGGATCAACCAGATCAAATGAAAATCCATAACCCCGGGAGATTCACCCGCCTGCCCGATGCATTCCTTTTCGATACGGACAACACGCTGTATCCTTACGATCCGGCTCATGCGGCGGCCATGCGCGCCGTCCGGCAAAAGGTGATCACGACCTTCTCCATTGCGGAGGCGGACTTCGATAAGGCCTTCGATGAGGCACGCAAGCAGGTTAAGAACCGGCTCAAACACACCGCCTCCTCGCACAGCCGGCTGTTGTACCTTCAGCGCATGCTGGAAATCATGGGCCTGGGCTCGCAGGTCCTGCTGGCACTGGATTTCGAGCAGACCTACTGGCGCACTTTCCTGAGCAAGGCAATCCTCTTCCCCGGCGTGAAAGATGTGCTGGACGACATCCGGCTGCTGGGCATCCCTACCGCGATCGTCACCGACCTCACGGCGCAGATCCAGTTCCGCAAGGTCGTCTACTTCGGCTTGGACCACTATTTCGACTACATCGTCACCAGCGAAGAAGCTGGCTACGACAAGCCGCACCAGTCGCCATTCCAGATTGCGATCGATAAGATGCGGCCCAAGGGAGACTTCATCTGGATGATCGGCGACAACCCGGTCAACGATATCCGGGGCGCACGTGAGAAAATCAATGCTGTCACGCTGCAGAAGATCCACAGCGGCATAGAAGTGGGTTCCGGAGATTGTGCCCCGGACGCCATTTTTAGCGAATTCAAGGAATTGCGTTCCCTGATCGCCAAATTGGCCGCGGAGGAGTCTCATGGTCGCTGACAACCAGGTGCGGAATCAAGTCCAACGTTACTGCACATCCATCGCCCGGGACAGAATGCACGTGCAGGCGGCAGGCGGTAACGTTTCCTGGAAATCCGACAATACGCTCTGGATCAAGGCTTCCGGGACCTGGCTGGCCGATGCAGAACGGCGGGATATC
>RFPR01000306.1 GCA_009928265.1 Pseudomonadota bacterium
TAGATATACCTATATTAAAACATTTTATGACTATTGATGATTTTATTAGTTTCTTTTTATTATTAAATGAAAAAAGTTCTATTCATAAAGAAAGAGGTGGAGAAAGAGCAAATTTTTATTTAGATGGTTATGGAACATTATTATTTAATAAAGTATATGGTTTTGATAGAAATTTAAGTAAAGATAAAGATTTATATAATTTTTATAATGTTTTTCCTGATTCTAAAAAAATTGAATTTAAATATGATAAAATAGATAATCAATCTAGATATAAAAAAATTTATAAATATCCTAATGATTTTAAAGAAACTAAAAATATTGCTGATATTTTAATTATAGATTTTACTAATAATAATGTTGATAAATTAAATATCACATCTCTTCAAAATATTATTAATGTTTTATTAACTTATATGATATTAAATAAAAAAGATGTTATTGAATTATATGACGAATGTTTATAAATTTTTCATTATAAGATAAAATTTATTTTTTATTATTTATTTTTTATTAAAATAAATAATTTTAATATTATAATTATATAAATACATAAATGTTATGAGTGGATCTACGATTCAAAATAATTATCTAAATATTAAAAATAAAAATATTCTTATTGATTCTTCTAGATCTGATATAGCCACGCCTACCTCTGCTATTATTAATGAAGCTATTTTATTAGGTTTATTATCGAATGTTGGTGGAGGCGGTGGAACTGGAACTACTGGTCCTACTGGTTATACTGGATCTCAGGGGTTTCAAGGTTTAGCTGGTAGTTCTACTAATACTGGTGCTACTGGTCCTCAAGGTTTTCAAGGTTTACAAGGATATCAAGGTTTACAAGGATATCAAGGTTTACAAGGATATCAAGGTTTACAAGGATATCAAGGTTTACAAGGCCCTCAGGGGTTTCAAGGTTTAGTTGGTTATCAAGGTTTACAAGGTTTTCAAGGTTTTCAAGGTTTTCAAGGACATACTGGTAGTCAAGGTTATCAGGGATTTCAGGGTTATCAGGGATTTCAAGGTTATCAGGGATTTCAGGGTTATCAGGGATTTCAAGGTTATCAGGGATTTCAGGG
>RFPR01000307.1 GCA_009928265.1 Pseudomonadota bacterium
CGCTTCGATGCCCGCTGTGTTTGGCAGAGGAATGCTACACACTGCGAGGGGTGCGAGAGGTGCGAGAGGTGCGAGGGTGCCCCCGGCGGTGCGTCAGGCGAGGGAAAGGGGACCTCGCTATCACCTTGTGGGGGAAGGTGACACGCACCACCGGGGGCTGACTCTGTGAGGGACCGGGGACCAACCTCCCCCCACAGCAGGTGCCTTGAACACTACACGATCTGTTTGAGAGATAGCAGGGTTGTTGGCATGCTTGACGATGTCTGGCACCAGCCTGTAACCCGGGTATGGATTGCTTGTTCCAAGCGTTCCAAGCAGGTTGTTCCAAGCAGGTTGTTCCAAGGAACACCTGTTCCAAGAAACTAGGGACGGGGCCGTGACATGAGCCAGAGAAGACCGAACCAGCCCAAGAGAACGGCACAGGCAAGCAGCCTGTCACCCCAAGTGGGAAGCAGCGACTGTGTCACCGGACGTGCTCCAGCGCTACGCACATAGCGTGCATCCGGTCATAGCACTCACGGGCCGTGAATCCGAAATGAAACGTGCCGAACGGCTCAAACCGAAGGTCGCTCATCAACACGACCACACGGTAGGCGACGCCGTACTTCTTGCTGCCGACCTCCACGGCCAGACGCCACTCATCGCTGCTGTTCAACCACCAGCGGCGGCGCATGTTGTCTTCCAGTCGAAGAGCCATCCCTGCCAGTTCAGACTGTCTCATGACTTCCCTTCCCAGTACTTGGTTAGCCAATGCTCGGCTACCATCCGGTAGTGTTCAGCCTCCTGCTTGTACCCATCGGCCAGAGCGTCGGACGCTACCCGCCCCCCGAATGGGCAGTCTATTGACCCGAGCAGTCGCAGCCGTTCCACGATGTCACCGCTCACGACGGGCCTCCTCGTGAAAGAAGGGCGTAGCCTCTGGGTGACACTGCGAATAGTCCTTCATCATCAGCAATTATCAACCATTCTTGGTTGACCTCTATCACCTCCGCAATTGCCTTTGTATGAATATTCTGCACAAAGTTCCCAGGGCGAAATGACATTTCGATGTCACCGCTCACGACGGGCCTCCTCG
>RFPR01000308.1 GCA_009928265.1 Pseudomonadota bacterium
CGTTACCTTTTCCCCCCACTGGATGAAACAACCCCCGCGCGTTCGGAAAAGCACGAACTTGTACGCGCTTACACCCGCCTCATTCAGGTCTGATTTGGATCTCGCCACCTTGTGCCCCAAACGCTCCACGAGTCGTGCGATGTCGAAAGGGGGCAGATCAGGAGTGACTCGATGGATGGTATCGTTACCCAGCTCCTTGACCACCGAGTAGCAGGTGTCGTCTCCGTAAGCCTCGTCAAAGACCGGCGCGTCGGTGATGTTGATCATGGAAGTGGGTGAGGGTGATTTCATGGGCGTTGTGAGTTGTTTCATTATTGGAGAAATGATTGGTGAGAGTTCTTAGCGGCACCGGTAACCATTCCAGCTGGCGGAGGCGTAGTTGTTGCTGACGGGACGATACCCCCCGTTCCAGCAATTACCGCGATTCCACCCATTCCATCCGCCGTAGCAGTTGTTCCAGTTCGGGCGGTTCCAGCACCCCCCGCCATAGACGGGGAAGTATCCGCCTCCATAGACTCCGTAAGTGCCGTAGGGCGATCCATAATATCCAGGATAATAGGTGGCATAAGCCGGGGCCACATACGGAGTGGTCACCGTGGTTCCGTTTGGATAAGTGATTGTTGTGCAGGAGCAAAAAAGGAATGAAAGACCGCCCAAAAGAAGAATGTAAGTTAAACAGGTTGATTTCACGATGTTAGATATAGCTGATTTTTCCGGGAATTCCGAGGCGATTCGGGTCAGCGGTAGAGGATTGCAGTGACATTTCCTGTCGGGCGAAGAGGCCGCAGGGGGCGATCATCGGATGCCCGCCATATCAAGGGCCCCGAGGGCAAGTGCTCGGGCCCCCTCCACTTCGGGCACTGTGTTCTCCACGATCAGGCGCACCACTTGCACCGGCGTGAGTGGACGAAAGGTATTGAGCGTGCGGCGGTGTTCCCGCAGGGACTCCTCCGCCTCGACATCGGATGCCGTTTCCCATGAACTCCCGTCCCACACCTGGATAATCCTGCGAGCCAGATAGAAGCCATGCTCCTCCGAGTGCCGGAGATC
>RFPR01000309.1 GCA_009928265.1 Pseudomonadota bacterium
ATTTAATCAAAAATTTTGCTTTGATTCCACTTGCGTTAAAGTTTGGATTGAATTGGAAAAGCAAAAGCAATGGAAAACAAAAAAAAAGATATTAAAAAACGAATTACAAACGTTGCCAGAGTTGCTTAAATTAGCTCAAATAACGTTTAATAAGTACATACGAAAGCGCGACAAAGGAAAACCTTGTATTAGTTGCGAAAAGCCGTTAGGAGCGAAATTTGACGCAGGGCATTATTTCAGTATGGGAGGGCATAAGTCGGTAACCTTTGATGAGGAAAACGTCCACGGGCAATGCGTAACTTGTAATCAGCACAAACACGGAAATTTAATCGAATATCAATTAGGAATCCAAAAGCGAATAGGAGCGGATAGGTTAATAGAATTACACGCCCGCGCATACGAAGTAAAGAAATGGACACGCGAGGAATTAAACGAAATAATAAGGACGTACAAAGAAAAAATTAAAAATGTTTAGTATTCAGGTAAGCGAGGATTTAATTAAGTATTGTGAAAAGTGTTTAGAAATAAGAAATTTCGGAAAACGCACGGAAGCCAACGGAAGCAAGGAACAGCAATTAACGGGTATTATCGGACAAAGCGTTGTAATGGATTTATTCGGGTTGGGTTATGTTAATCCTTATGAGGGTTTTGATAATGGCGTAGATTTAGAATATAGCGGTTTTACAATCGACGTGAAAACAATGGGCAGGAGTACAAAACCGCGTCCAGAGTTTACAAATAATTTTATCAAATTTCAAGACGATTTCGACACGGATATTTATATTTTTTGCAGTTTGGATAAAATAGAAAATGCGTTAACGGTTTGTGGGTGGATAGGTAAAGACGAATTTAAGTTACGCAGAAACGAATACAAAAAAGGAACGATACGTAAACGAAACGACGGAACTACGTTTGAATTAAAAACGGATTCGTTTGAAATAAATAATAACCAGTTGAACGATGTTCATAGCGATTTAGACTTAAAACTTCAAATCATAAAAAAATTTCAAAAAAATTTATATCAAAGTATTGCAGATTGAAAAATTACCT
>RFPR01000310.1 GCA_009928265.1 Pseudomonadota bacterium
TACCGCGCGATGCGGTTCGAGAGGATCAGAAAAGTCGGAGCCCAGAGGCCGACGAAGATCCCGAAGAGTTCACCATGGGTACGGGCTTCGAACGTGGCATCCTTGCCACCGGCATAATACCAGATAGCAATCGAGGCGATGACCGAAGCGAGTCCAAGGACGAAACAGAGGTTGCTTAGGGGTTTCATAGAACTTTCTTATGAGGCCGCCGCGTCCAGGAAGACAGAGAAATCGGCTAAGCATTGTGACTATTTCGACATCAGGAACGTTTTCCTTCTTCGGCTTTCGCGGCGTCATCCTATCTTGAAAACACGATGAATCGAATCCTTGAGACGGAACTTCTTGATCATCTAGATCCAACCGACTCAGGAGCAGTGAGGAGCCGACGAGATCTTCGGTTCCTGGATCTTTTTCTCGGTAATAGCCGCTGGATCCTTCGCGCCCTCCAACGGATTCAAGATCGTTGCAGCAGATTCGTGGAGCTTGGGGCCGGTGAGGGTCGTCTCTGCAGCTGTGTCCATGCAGTCAATCCGGGAAGTGAGATCACCGGGCTCGACCTAATTGCACGGCCCAGGGATCTTCCGCCATCGATCCGCTGGGTGAGTGGCGATTTCCTCGAGACCCTGCCGGGAGTCGAAGCCGAGGCCTGTTACGGTTCACTGATCCTCCATCATCTCGACGCGGCCGCTCTTGTACACCTGGGTCGGGAGTTTCGCCGATTCTCCTTTCTGCTTTTTTCGGAACCATACCGCGGCATGGTTCCTCTGCGGTTGGCTGGGCTTTCCTCCCCTCTTTTTGGCGAGATCACCCGTCACGATATGCCGGCAAGTATCCGTGCAGGCTTCCGGAAGGGTGAATTGGCGGCTTTACTCGGTCTGGACACTGCGCGCTGGGAGATCCGCGAAACAGTGACTAGGCGCGGCACCTTGCGCTTCGCTGCCATCAGGATATGACCCGCCAGATCACTATCGTCGGGGGCGGACTCGCCGGCCTTGCGCTAGGCATAGCACTCAGAGAGCGGGGTATCCCCGTCACCCTGCACGATGCCTC
>RFPR01000032.1 GCA_009928265.1 Pseudomonadota bacterium
AACGTGGAGACTTTCTGCCACGTGAAGCAGATCTTCGAAATCGGTTCTGACGAATACGCCAAGATGGGCACCCCCGGCGACGGCGGCACGCGTGTGATGTGCGTCTCCGGTGATGTCGTGCGCCCCGGCCCCTACGAGATTCCTGCCGGTGGCGTGACCCTCGGCGAACTCATCAACGACGTCTGCGGCGGCATGAAGCCCGGCCGCAAGCTCAAGGCCATCATCCCCGGTGGCAGCTCCTCCAAGATCCTCCGCGCCGGTGAGGTCTTCAAGATGAAGGTCAAGGGCGAGGATGGCCAGATGGTCGACAAGGAGGTGCCCCTCCTCGATCTCGTCATGGATGCCTCCACGTTGGCTGCGGCCGGCACCATGGTTGGCAGCGGTGGCGTGATCGTCATGGACGACTCGCGCGACATGCTCTGGGCGCTGAATAACCTGAACGAGTTCTACGCCCACGAGAGCTGCGGTCAGTGCACGCCGTGCCGCGAGGGTGTCCTATGGATCGACAAGATGACCACCCGCATGGTCAACGGTGAGGGCCGTGTCGAGGATCCCAAAACTCTCAAGAGCGTCGCCGACAACATCGCCGGCCGTACGGTCTGCGCCTTTGGTGAGGCTGCTTCCTGGCCCGTCCAGAGCTTCCTTCAGAAGTTCCCTGAGGAGTTCGAGGTAGCGGCCAAGTAAGTCTTTATGACCCGTCGCGCCGCCCGCATCACGGCCGCCGCAACGGGATTGCTAGCGATCGCGCTGGGAGCCTTTGGCGCCCATGCCCTTCGAGGTGTGCTGGAGGCCAATCAGTCGCGTGACCTCTGGAATACGGCTGTCTTTTACCACCTTGTCCACGCACCCGCCTTGCTCTGGGCGGCAACCGCCGAGCCCTTCCTCACGGGAGCCATCCTCTGCTGGACTGCCGGTATCATTCTCTTCTCCGGAAGCCTCTACGCCCTGGCTCTCACCAAGATCAGCGTTCTCGGCGCCATCACGCCGATCGGAGGACTCCTGCTGATGGCCGGTTGGGCAATTGTCGGAATCCGCGCCCTGCGTTCCTGAGATTATGAAAGCCATCACCGAAAGCTTCGATGTCCCTACAAAGGGGAAGGGGACCTACGAGATCACCACTCAGGTGGAGTCGCTCCTGCGCGCCAGCGGGATCCGCACGGGTCTTGCCACGGTCTTTGTCAGGCACACGAGCGCGAGTCTGGTGATCTACGAGAATGCCGATCCGACGGCGCGGGCCGATCTGCACCGCTACTTCGAGGATCTGGTGCCGGAGGATCATCCCGGCCTCGTCCACACGGCGGAGGGGCCGGACGATTCGACGAGTCATCTGAAGATGGCGCTGACCAGAACCAGCGAATCAGTTCCTATCGCGGATGGACGGCTGACACTGGGAACGTGGCAGGGGATTTATCTGTTTGAGCATAGATCTGCCCCTCACCGGCGCACTATTACTGTAAGCCTTCTTGGTGTATAGGCTTGGGATTCTGGCGCCGCGCGTTGTTGCCGCTCGCTCGCAGTAGTTCACTACAGCTTCGCTCGCGCGCCTAGCGCGGCATCCCGACTTCCAAGCCTTTGACTACAGAAGAGCTTGCCAGCATTGAATGCTTAAATCCTATCAGTTATCGGTTGTATTGTCCGACCTTGACTCCTTAGGGCAATAGGGGCCTGATTATTTGATGAAGAAGGCGTTGCTTCTCGGTCTTTTGGCAATAACCGCAGCTCATGCTGACTGGCCGTTTCATAAGGTTAAAAAAGCCGTGCCGCTGACAACACAAGAACAAGAGGAGATCTCACGCAATACCCAGCAACAGACTCAAATCGAGTCGATGAAAGAACAGCTGCTGAATAAACATCCCGGATATTCCTATAGGACAATAGTGATGACGGCAGTTTCGTGGAATAAATATGGTAATCCTAGTAGGGCCGAAAAGGAGTTGAAGGAGTTGATAGAGGAGGACCAATGGGAAGAGTTAAAAAAAAGTGCTACGGACACACTGAACACTGCTGAAACAGAGGCTGAAATAAATGAGTCAGCAAAACAGATGCAAAAACTTAGTACTTATCTTGAGAGCTGGAAAAAGTCACACCCGGTCGAATCGTATGATTTAGAGAAGAAACTTACCCGCAGACAAGCTGAACTTAGTATGTTGGATTTTCTTGCTGACTTTAAGGCTAAATCCCTCAAGAGACAGGCAGAGGCTGATTTCTGCCTAGCTCATTGCGAATCAGCATCTACACCAGAAGAGATAGAGGCTAGTATACCTCACGCGAGCTTGTTTCAGGGTACGCAACTCACAGACAAAGATTTTAAAAGAATTTACAGGATGACGCGGGAGCAATGGGACTCGGATTACAAAGCTAGAATGATTGCCTTTCCAAGGGATCAGAGGGTTAAAAGCATCAAGGCAGTCATTAACAGCGAAAGGGATCTTGAGAATGATCCTACCTACATAAAATACAGGGAAAGGCAGGATCGCCTTCGGGCCGAGATACGCGAAATAGAACGTGGAGAAAACGAGAAGAAGGCAGTAGATGCCCTAAATGATATCGGCGTCGCAACAAGGCAGGCTACCGCAGTCGCGCAGCAAGCTGCCTTTCAGCAGCATGCAGATGCCGAGCGATCAAGAATGCAGCAGCATGAGGATGCAATTAACAACCAGCCGATTCTGCCTCCTCTACCCAACACCTATCACTCTGGCACGATTCTTTTTAACAACGGAGCTTCTGCAACTTACCACGGATACTGAGTCGAGATTCCCTGTGAACCCTTACCTGAACACCAACCGGCAGATGACGAGGGATGCTGCAACTCCAGCGGCGTCGGCGAGGAGACCGGCGGCGAGGGCATGGCGTCCCCGGCGGATGGCGACTGAGCCAAAGTAGACGGCCAGCACATAGAGGGTCGTCTCGGTGCCTCCGAGGATCGTTCCGGCTAGCTGGGCGGCGTAGCTGTCGGGGCCGCAGGCTTTCACGATCTCCGCAAAGAGGCCCGTGGCAGCGCTGCCGCTCAAGGGGCGCACCAGCACGAGTGGCAGGACCTGCGGAGGAAGTCCGATCAGGTCGAGCACGGGAGAGAGGAGTCTAGTCAGAATGGCGATCCCTCCGGCCGCGCGGAAGACACCGACGGCAACGAGAATGGCCACGAGGTAGGGGAATATTCGCAGGGCGACCTGGATCCCTTCTTTGGCCCCCTCGATGAATTCCTCATAGACGGAGATCCCTTTTAGGGCGGCGTAGAGGGGGAAAAACCCAATCAGAAAGGGGATCGCCACCACCGAGATCGATTGGACGATTGAGATCGGGAGGGAGGTGCCAGTGACCCTAGCGGCGACAAGATGCCAGATCGTTCCCGCAAAGAGGGCGACATAGCTCGCAAGGAGCAGTTTCTTCCAGAGGGAGAGCGGGACTGAGGCGGTACTCTCGGAAGCGGATTCCGTAGCAACGGGGAGGGGAGTGGGGCCGGTCACCGGAGCCAGGGCGAACATCGGTAGTCTCTGCAGGAGTTTCACGGCGACGATGCCGGTGATGAAGGAGCAGGTTGTGGCCACGAGCGCCGTCCCGATGATCGAGGTGGGATGAGCGGCCCCGGCAGCGGCGAGGATTCCGACAGCGGTGGCCGGGATCAACTGGACGGAGCTGGTATTGATGGCGAGGAAGGTGCACATCGCATTGGTGGCCGTTCCGGGGCGGGGATTAAGCGTTTCCAGTCCTTGCATCGCCTTAAGGCCAAGTGGGGTGGCGGCATTTCCAAGGCCGAGCATGTTGGCCGCGATATTCATCACCATGGCTCCCATGGCGGGATGATCGGCCGGCACCTCGGGGAAGAGGCGGGTGAGCAGAGGTCGCAAGAATGAAGAGAGCCGCTCCACGGCACCCGATTTTTCAGCCAGTCGCATGATACCCAGCCAGAGAGCCATGACAGCCCCAAGTGGCAGGGCGATCGACATCAGGGAGGATTTGGCCGCCTCAAAGGTGGCGGCCGTGACGGCCTCGGTTTTTCCCGTCAGGAGACCGAGGATCACCCCGCAGACGATCAGGCCGAGCCAGAGGTAATTGAGCATGGGGGAGTTTGTAGGCTCCCCGGGGGAGAAGGTCAGCAAAATTGACCTTCCGAAGCAGGGGCAACTTCGCTTCAATGAACGGCATTATGTCCGTTTGTTCCGACCGCTGGATCCGCAAGATGTCCCAAGAGCATGGGATGATCGAACCCTTCATCGATGGTCAGGTCCGCTCCGCTGATCATGGCCGCATCATCAGCTACGGCCTTTCGAGCTACGGCTATGACCTCCGGGTTTCCGATGAGTTCAAGGTTTTCACCAACGTGCACAGCGCGATGGTCGACCCCAAGGGCTTTGACGAGAAGTCCTTCGTCGATATCAAGACGGACGTCTGCGTCGTTCCCCCGAACTCCTTCGCCCTAGCGCGGAGCGTGGAGTATTTCCGCATTCCCCGCAGTGTGCTGACCATCTGCGTTGGTAAGTCGACCTATGCCCGTTGCGGTATCATCGTGAACGTGACTCCCTTTGAGCCCGAGTGGGAGGGGCACGTGACGCTCGAGATTTCCAATACGACACCTCTTCCCGCTAAGATCTACGCCAATGAGGGGCTGGCCCAGGTAGTCTTCTTCGAGGCGAACGATGTCTGCGAGACGAGCTATGCTGACCGCGGCGGCAAGTACATGAAGCAGCGCGGGATCACGGTCCCAAGGATGTGATCAGGAAGGATGAAGTCAGAGGGATGAATGATGAAAGGGTGAGGCTGTCAGTCGCCTCTTAGGCCTCGCAGAGCGGTTTTGACGGCACTAACCCCTCGGTTAGCCGTGCCGCCCCTGACGGGGACACTTTTCCGCGTGATCCGCCGCATCCGTTCCTACGGACTTGGTTCATACTTCATCATTCAACCTTCATCTTTTCCTTCCTCTCCCATCTTCCGGAGGACTTCTGACATGTCCTCGACCTCGTCCCAGACCTGACGGCTCACAAAGATCGGCGCTTTCTGCTGGGTGGCCATGGCGAGGCAGTCGCTGGGGCGGGCATCGAGTTCGATGACCTTGCGCTGCTGGAGTTCGTTTTCGGCCGTCACGATCATGCGACCGTAATAGGTAGCCCCCTTGAGGTCATTGATGAGGACGCGCTCCACCTTGCCTCCCAGGGCTGCCAGGAACATTCCCATCAGGTCATGGGTGAGGGGACGTTCGGTCTTGGTGCCGGCTAGTTGGTTGCCGATCGCCGAACCGACGAGAGGATCGACATGGATCACAAAAACCTTTTCCTCATCGCCCAAAAAAACTGCCGTGCCGGTGGCCGTCGGAACCACCGCTTTGATCCCGACGGGAATGACATCCATGGAGTTCACGCTATCACCCTACACCGGATCATCGTGAGATGCATCCCCTATACCCAGAGTTAGTCCGCTTACTTTCGGTAGTCGGGGTGAATGATCCCTCGGCGGCCGTATTCTGCGGCGAGGACAAGGTAATGGTCGGCCCACGCCCCCAGCCCTTTTTGTTCCTCCGGCGATAGTGTGCGGATAACCTTGCCCGGCGATCCCACGACCATGGATCCGGGCGGGATCTGCGTCCCTCCAAGGACGAGGGTGCGCGCCCCGATGAGGCAGTTTTCCCCGATGACGGTCCCGTCGAGAATGATGGCCCCCATGCCGATGAGGCTGTTATCGCCGATCGTGCAGGCATGGACGACGGCGGAGTGTCCCACCGTTACGCGGCGTCCGATGGTCGTGCCAAGGTTCGTGCCGACATGCACGACGGCGTTGTCCTGCACGTTGCTCTCCTCGCCGATCACGATCGGTGCGATGTCCGCCCGCAGGGAGGCGCACGGCCAGATGCTGGCCCGTGGGCCGAGCGTTACGGCTCCTGAGAGAAATGCACCCGGAGCGATGTAGGCGTCGTCCGGTACTTGCGTCGTCCGCGACATGTGCTTGGCAACGATTTCGGCGAAGTAGTCAAGATGATCCGGGTGGGCGAGATCGGATCTGGGGTCTGCTGTGGAATGAGTGTTCATGCGGGTTATTGAGAAATTTTCCACAAAGGGTGTTGACAGCACGAGAGACTTTTTTTCTGATCGGCAGGTCACACGACACCAACACACAACCCAACCCAAACAATCCATGAGCAAACAGACCCTCGTTGAATCCGTTCAGAAGTCCCTCGGTAAGGACGTCAGCAAGGCACACGCCGAGAAGGCCGTGAACGCCGTCATCGAAAACATCAAGGCCATCGTCAAGAAGAGCAAGAGCCTCCAGTTGATCGGCTTCGGCACCTTCAAGGTCGTGAACCGCAAGGCCCGCACCGGCATCAACCCCAAGACCGGCGCCAAGATCAAGATCGCTGCTTCCAAGAGCGTTCGCTTCAGCCCAGGTCTCGCCTTCAAGAAGGCCGTTAAGTAAGGGATTTCCCCCCCACCCGAGAAAACCCGTTGTGCTTCGGCACAACGGGTTTTCTCATTTCTAGGGAGGGGATATTTGCTGTAGCATCAGCCGATCATGAAAACACCCATCGTTGTCTCCATCACCGGCGCCGCCGGACAAATCGGCTACTCCCTTCTTCCCCGCATCGCCTCGGGATTGGTTTTCGGTTCCGATCAGCCCGTCTCCCTACGACTCATCGAGATCGAGCCTGGCATGAAGGCTCTCGCCGGTGTCGTCATGGAACTCAATGACTGTGCCTTCCCCCTGCTCGAGTCCATCGAGGCCACGAGCGATCTCGATACCGGATTCGACGGTGCGAACTGGGCCCTGCTGGTCGGTAGCGTTCCGCGCAAGGCGGGTATGGAGCGCAAGGATCTGCTCGGTATCAACGGCAAGATCTTCGTTGGTCAGGGACAGGCCATCGAGCGCAGCGCCGCGGATGACGTGCGCGTGCTCGTCGTAGGTAACCCCTGCAACACGAACTGCCTGATCGCGATGAAAAACGCCCCCGGTATTCCCGCTGAGCGCTGGCATGCCATGACCCGACTCGACGAGAACCGCGCCAAGAGCGCCCTGGCAGAGAAGGCCGGATGCCACAACCGCGATGTCACCCGTCTGGCCATATGGGGCAACCACTCCAGCACCCTCTATCCCGATTTCGAAAACGCCCTCATCAACGGCGAACCCGTTTCCAAGTCGATCCCCGACACTGCATGGCTCGAGGGTGACTTCATCAAGAACGTCCAGCAGCGCGGCGCCGCGATCATCGCCGCACGCGGTCTCTCCTCGGCTGCTTCGGCCGCCCATGCGGCGCTCGACACAGTCATGACCCTAAACTCCGTTACCCCCGCTGACGATTGGCACAGCGTTGCCGTGGCCTCCGATGGTTCCTACGGCGTGGAAGAGGGGCTTGTCTGCTCCTTCCCGACCCGCAGCAACAGTCATAAGGCCTCGATCGTCCAGGGAGTCCCGATGAGCGAGTTCGGAAAGTCGAAGTTCCAGCTGACTGTCAACGAGCTCCTCGAGGAGAAGTCGATGGTTTCCGACCTTCTGCCGAAATGAGCGGCCACTCTATTCCTGCAGCCGATCCGGCCACCCATCGTACCGAGACCGACACCATGGGGGAGATCCCCGTGCCTCATGACCGCTACTATGGTGCGCAGACGGCCCGTTCCCTGATCCACTTCGATATCGGCAATGACACCAAGCCCCGTGAGTTGATCAAGGCCCTCGGTCAGCTCAAGAAGGCCTGCGCCCTGGCTAATCGTGACCTAGGAAAACTCGCCGCCGAGAAGGCTGAGCTTATCAGCCGTGCCGCCGACGAGGTGATCGCTGGTCAACTCGATGCTCATTTCCCACTGAGGATCTGGCAAACCGGCAGTGGCACCCAGAGCAACATGAACGCCAACGAGGTCATCTCCAACCGTGCCATTGAAATGGCTGGTGGCGTGCTGGGATCCAAGAAGCCAATCCATCCCAACGACGACGTGAACATGTCCCAGTCGTCGAACGACACCTTCCCCACGGCCATGAACATCGCCGCGGTCACGGTCGTCCGGGAGAGTCTTATCCCTGCGGTGACGGTTCTCCGTGACGCCCTCGACGCAAAGGCCAAGGAATTCGCCGACATCGTCAAGATTGGCCGCACCCACCTGCAGGATGCCACCCCGGTCACCCTCGGGCAGGAGTTCTCCGGCTACGTTGCCATGCTTGATGCTGACCTCGCCCGTCTCCGCGAAAGCCTGCCGGGTCTTGAGTCGCTGGCCATTGGCGGAACAGCCGTCGGAACGGGTCTTAACTCCCATCCAAAGTTCGGTAAGACTGCCGCTGCTAGGATCGCCGAGATCACCGGATTCCCGTTTGTCTCCGCTCCGAATAAGTTTGCCGCGCTCTCATCCCACGGTGAGTTCGTCTATGCGAGCGGTGCGCTCAAGTCGCTGGCGACCTCGCTCATGAAGATTGCCAACGATCTTCGTTGGCTGGCTTCTGGGCCGCGCTGCGGCCTGGGTGAGCTCTCCCTTCCCGAGAATGAGCCCGGCTCTTCGATCATGCCCGGCAAGGTGAATCCCACGCAGTGTGAGGCTGTCACCATGGTCGCCGTGCAGGTGATGGGGAACGACGCTGCGATCGGCATCGCCGCCTCGCAGGGCAACTTCGAGCTGAACGTCTTCAAGCCCGTCATCATCCACAACTTCCTCCACTCTGTCCGTCTCCTCTCCGACGCCTGCCATTCCTTCACCGATCACTGCATCGTCGGAATCGAGGCCAACCACGATAAGATCGCCGGTTATGTGGCTGATTCGCTCATGCTCGTGACTGCCCTTAATCCGCACATCGGTTACGACAAGGCAGCCCAAATCGCCAAGAAGGCCCACAAGGAGAAGACATCCCTCAAGGAGGCTGCACTCGCGCTCGGCCATCTGACGGCTGAAGAGTTCGACGCATGGGTTGTTCCCTCCGCCATGACCCATCCCTAAAAGGATGCTGCTTTTGTGCCCTGGCGGCGTTGGCCGGCGCTTGCTGTAGGTTTACTACAGCTGCGCTTGGCCGCCTTGCCATGACATCAAAATCATCGATCCTTTAATCTTCTCAAGACCTCCTCATGTTCCTTCCTGGCCAAGCTGTTGTTTGCGTTGATGATTCGTTTCCCCTTGGGATCGAGGCTCTTTATGACGAGCTTCCCAAGAAGGGGAACAACTACCACATCCGGGATCTCGTTCCGGGGTGTGATTTCCAAGCCAATCCTGGTGAGATGGCGGTTTATCTCACCGAGTTGAGGAATCCCTGCAACAAGCTCGGAATCGAGAGGGGATTCAAGGCCGAGCGTTTTGTTCCCCTGGAAAGTGACGAGGAAGTGGATGAGTCGATCTTTGAGCTCGATGAGGTGTTGCCGTCGCCGAATCAGAAGCCTGTGGTTAAACCGCAACTCGTTCCCCAGGAGGTCGATTAGGGGGTATCACGAGTGTTGATCCCGATTCGGGTCAATGTCAGCTTGGGATGATGAAGAAGTTCCTTATCGTGTTGGTTGCGCTACTTGGCATGAGCCTCCCTGGAGTTGCTCTTGAGATCCAAGGAGTGACTGTTCCGCCGCAGGTTCAGGTTGCAGGCAATGCTCTCCAACTCAACGGCGCGGGACTCAGGACCTTCACTCTGCTGATAGTGCCGATCAGGATTTATGTGGCAGCCTTTTACACGCCCGCCGCCCTCAGGACCGCCGAGGCGGTGATGGCGTCCGCCGGGCCGATGCAGTTCAACTTCACCTTCCTTCGTGCTGTGGGTCAGTCCGATGTCTCAAAGGCCTGGAGTTCGCAGTTCGCCCAGAGCGTCAGTTACACGTATCCCGGTTATGAAAAAGACAGGGATGCCTTCATTGCCATGTTTGGACCGCTCTCGAGCGGCGGTGTGGAGCAGGTTCGCTTCGTCGGTACCAATACCGTGATCTATGACCAAGGTACCAAGAAGGGGATCATTCCCGGTCGTGACTTTCAGAAGTCGTTCCTGAGTCTTTGGTTTGGATCCAATCCCGTTGCCGCGGATCTGAAATCCGCATTACTTGGCGTTAAATAGCCAGTCCTAGAACTCGATTGGCTGACCGGGTGGAGGGGCGATGACCATGGTATCCGGGAGTGAGGCGTAAAGTTCCCGCTTGAACCACTCGATGGCGGGATCATCTCCATGGACGAGTAGGACCGTTTTGGGACGCACCTTGACTGCATAGGAGAGAAGATCTTCCCGTCGCGCATGGGCACTGAGGTTGAAGATCTCCCGGTGGCAATGGAAGGGAATGGGGCCTCCCGGGGGACCTAGTTCCACCATATCCCCAGGATTCGCATTCCGGACGCGCCCTCCAGGCGAGGAGGGATCGGCATAACCGACGAAGAAAAGATGCTGCTCCGGATCGGGGAGGACTTTCCGGGCAAAGACGTTGGAGAGTGTGTGCTCGGTCATCATGCCGCTGGAGAGAGAGTAGATGGCGCGTTTGCGCGGATTGAGTGAGGAGATCTCCGCGCCACCGGCCACGTAAGGGGCGACATCATTCATCAGTTGGAGCTTTGGCAGGTTTCTTGAGAGCCGGTAGGCCATCGTGTCGTAGACCGCGGTGATCTTGCTGCCGAGGCCTCCGATGTAGATCGGGATCGGTGGAATGACGCGCTCCCTCTGCATCTTCCAGAGCAGGGCCATGATTTCTTGGGTCTTCCCGAGGGCAAAGACCGGGATCGTCACGCTGGAGCCTTTTTCAAGTGCCGCGGCCACCGCCTTGGCAAAGCGCTCCTCCTCGGTAAGGCGTGTGGCTCCCTCCGGCATCGGCGCGTCGCCCCGGGTGGTCTCCATCAGCAGGACGTCGACCGGTCCCTCAGGAAAGCGTGCCCCGGTTTGGATCGTCTGGTCCTCGAAATTGACATCCCCCGTGTAGAAGAAGCTCTTCCCCTCCGAGCGGATCATCACACCCGTCGAGCCGAGGATGTGTCCTGCATCATGGAAGGTCACGCTGGTGCCATCGGAAGCGGTTCTGTTGCCGTCGAGATCAAGAGGGCGATCCAGCGGACAGGTTCTCCACATCCGGGAGGAGAGTTCGATGCCGCGATGGCCGAAGAGGGGATAGTCGGGCAGTTTCAGCTCCTCCTGCTGCCGGATCATCACATTCACCGAGTTGTGAAGCATGATGTCCGAGATCCGGGCCGTTCCCTCGGTCATGAGGACTGGCATTTCTCGCTGTTGAGATTGGAGTAACGGGAGGCATCCCACATGGTCCTGGTGGGCATGGGTCAGGATCGTGCTGCGGACGACTGTTTGCTCGAGTTCCTCGAGCATCGGGGTCGAGTCCCGGCCCACATGCTCCGGATGCATTCCGCAATCCAGCAGGACCGTTCCCTCGGGAAGATCAAGTCGGTAGCAGTTGGCGCCGATGCCGGCCCCCCGGGTGAGGTTGGTGAAACGCATGATGGGTCAGGCTAGGGGCGGGGTCTCCCGGCCTGCGAGGGGAAATTCCCGCTGTTTTGATACTTTTCTTCGTTTTGGGTGCCAAAGTGTGCAACCTTCTGCAGATAGTGGTGTTTCCACGTAGCAATGTTCTCCCCCCTTCCTCAAAAACTCTGGGATCGTACCCGTGCCGCCCATCTGTTGAATAGGGCCGGCTTTGGTGGCACCCCCGTCGAGATCGAGAAACTTCATGCCATGGGACCGTCCGGTTCCGTGGATTTTTTTCTGATGACCGAGCCTGATGACGAGCTCTTCCCGCCTCCAGAGCTTTTCGAGCCGGAGCCCCGTTTTCAGTTAACGAAACGCGTTAAGGAAGCGGTCACTGAGGTGGATCGTAAGAATCTCTACAAGGATCTCAGGCGGGCCGATCGGCTTTCGATGCTAGATCTCCGGCTCTGGTGGCTGAATCGAATGCGCTACACCACCGCTCCGCTGAGGGAAAAGGTAACACTCTTCTGGCACGGCCATTTCGCCACCAGCTACCAGAAGGTCCTCGATGCCTGGATGATGTGGGTCCAGAACGAGACCTTCCGCCAGCAGGGTATGGGGAAATTCCCTGTCCTCCTGAAATCGATTTCCCGTGATCCCGCCATGATCCGTTGGCTCGATCTCTTTCAGAACCGCAAGAATCATCCCAACGAGAATTTTGCCAGGGAGGTGATGGAGCTTTTCTCGCTAGGGGAGGGGCACTACACAGAGCAGGACATCCAGCAGGCCGCCAAATCGTTCACCGGGTACAGGATTGTTCCCGAGACAGGCTCTTTTAGGTTTTTCCCGAATCAGTATGACTCTGGTTCCAAAACCTTTTTCGGGAAAACGGGACCCTTCACCGGTGATGACATCATCGACCTAATCACGGCGCAGCCGCAATGCGCCCGCTTCATCGGCAAGAAACTCTGGACCTTTTTTGTGGCCACTGACCCGACGGAAGAAACCGTGACGGGGTTGGGCGAATTACTCCTCTCCAACGGTTACGACATCGCGGCCACGCTGAGAGTAATTTTTAGAAGTGAGGATTTTTATTCTCCCCATGTGATGCATCATCAGATCAAGAGTCCCGTGCAGTGGATGATTCAGACAACGAGGATGCTGGAGATACCCTTGCCCGACGCAAAGGTCCTAGAGAATTCGTTGGCGTCCCTGGGGCAGGTGCTTTTTGAACCGCCGAATGTCAAGGGATGGGATGGAGGTCGCTCGTGGATCAGTGCCTCTAGTCTTCTGTACCGGTACAACCTTGCCTCGTACCTTCTGAGCGGTAAGGCGAGGGTTCTCGGTGGATACGGGACCAAGACAGCCGAGGTTCCGCTGTCAACAATTGTGCCTGTATCCGCGAGATCCACTCCCGGTGATCTCATCGACCTGCTCGCCTTTCGTATTTTCAATTACCAACTGTTGGACAAGGACCGTGCCTCCTATTTTGCCTTCTTGGAAAAAAAACCGGTGCCTTACACCGATCCGATTGTGAAGGATCTGATGCAGATCATGATGGGCACTCCCTATTACCAGATGACATGAGGTCCACTGAATCATCCAAGAACGGCAACCCCTTTACCCCCCTACAATTCTCCCCATGAAAGAGCCCAAAGAACAACCGCTACATACCCGACGTCAGTTCCTGAGGACCTCCGTTCTTGGCGGCGCTCTGGCCTCTACCGTCCCGCTTTTCCTCGAGAAGACTTTTCTGTGTCTCGATACGATGGCGGCCGCCACAACCGGTCAAGTGACCACGGGAAAGGACGGCACGATTCTTGTGGTGCTCCAACTTGCCGGAGGAAATGACGGCATCAATACCCTGGTTCCTTTCGGAGATGACGCCTACTACAAGGCCCGCCCAAAAATAGCCCTGCCGGCCAAGGATATCCTGAGAATCAGCGACTATGCCGGATTTCATCCCAAGCTCTCCGGCCTGAAGTCTCTCTACGACGAAGGCAGGCTCGGCATGGTCCAGGGTGTTGGATATCCGAATCCCAACCGGTCTCACTTCCGATCCACCGAGATTTGGCAGACTGCCTGTGAGTCGGAGCAGATTCTCTCGGATGGGTGGATTGGCCGTTATTTCGACAACTGCTGTCAGGGTGCCGATCCGGCCACCTTGGGTGTCGCTATCGGGGGTCAAACGCCGCAGTCCTTTGCTTCCAAAACCCCCAAAGGGGTTGCCTTCAGCAACCCAGATCAGTTCCGGTACATGAAGGAGGCGGCTAATGACCCTGCAGCAGCCGATCAGTTCATGCGGGAAATCAATCAACCGCCCTCAGCCGAACACTCCTCCCTCAGCGAGAATGCTGGTGGTTCCATCGGAATGCTGGCGGGTCCGGCGGATATGGATGGCAGCACCGTTGAATTCCTGCAACGTACGGCGCTGGATGCCCAAATGAGTAGTGATCGCATCCTCGAGATCACCCGAAAGACCAAGAGCGCCGTTAACTTTCCCGCGTCCCAACTCGGAAACAGCCTGAATCTTGTGAGTCGTCTCATCGCCGGAGGACTTCCCTCAAGGGTGTATTATGTGTCGCAGGGCGGGTTCGACACGCATATCAATCAGATTCCCGCTCACGAGCGCCTGATGGGTGATCTGGATGCCGCACTCTCCGCATTCGTTGCCGATTTGAAAGCACAAGGAAACCTCGGACGTGTGATGGTGATTTCCTTCAGTGAATTCGGTCGCCGTGTGGCTGAGAATGGCAGTGGTGGAACGGACCATGGTGCGGCGGCTCCGCTTTTCGTGCTCGGTGGCAGTGTGAAGCCGGGTCTCTACGGTGCCTACCCGAGTCTCACGGATCTCCACGACGGAGACCTAAAATTCAGCACGGATTTCCGCTCCGTCTATGCAACCGCTTTGGAGCGCTGGCTCGGTGTCCCGAGCGAAGTCGTACTTGGTAAGAAATATCCGTTGCTCCCGTTTGTTTGATCTGGAGAAGGTCTAAAGTCGGCAGTTTGTAGAAAACCTTCTTCATTTCGCGTTCAGTGCTCATGATTGCGCCATGCTCCATGTCGTACTGGTCGAACCTGAGATTCCCCAGAATACTGGGAATATAGCCCGTCTTTGCGTGGCGGCCGGAGTGCGGCTTCATCTTGTTGGTCCGCTCGGTTTTTCCATCGATGGTAAAGAGGCCCGTCGTGCCGGGATGGATTACTGGGATCGACTCGATCTCATCACCTGGAATTCTTGGGATGAATTTCTCTCCGCCAATGGAGGGAGTCGTCTTTGGTTCCTGAGCAGCAAGGTGGAGCGACCTTACTGGGATTCGCAAATCAAAGAGGGTGACATGATTGTCTTTGGCCGTGAGTCGAAAGGTCTTCCAGTAAGTCTGTTGGCTACTCATCCCGAATCCTGCCTCACTATCCCGATGAGCGAAGGGACCCGGAGTATCAATCTGGCGACCTCTGTCGGGATCGTCCTCTACGAGGGAATCAGGCAACTTCGTGTTGCTGGTGAGATCAACCTCGCGGGTGGAAGCAAGGGGTGATTTGATGGAAACTATGTCGGATGTCACGATCATAAAGGTGGAGGGTCTGACGAAAGTCTTCCGTACCTATCGGAAGGAGGAAGGGTTGCTCGGTGCCGTGAGAGGACTTTTTCATCGTCGACATACGGAGACCAAGGCAGCCGACTCCGTGAGTTTTTCAGTTGGTGAGGGGGAATTCGTCGGTTTTTTGGGACCCAATGGCGCGGGAAAAACCACCGTGTTGAAGATGCTTTCCGGTCTGCTTCAGCCCACCTCGGGAAGCGCCCGGGTCTTGGGGCTCGATCCTTCCCGTAGGCCCGTCGAACTCAAGCGTCAGTTTGCTCTGCTCATGGGGCAGAAGAACGCCCTCTGGTGGGATCTCCCGGCCCGCGAATCGTTGGAGCTGAACCGTGCCATCTACGGGATCGATCGTAAGCAATTCGAAAGCACGGTTGATGAGTTAAGTGAACTGCTCGATGTTCGCGACAACATGGGCGTCATGGTTCGCGAACTGAGTCTCGGCGAGAGGATGAAGATGGAGTTGATCGCCGCCCTGCTGCACCGCCCTAAGGTGCTTTTTCTCGATGAACCCACGATCGGGCTGGATGTGATCAGTCAGAAGAAGGTCCGGGAGTTCCTGCGGGAATACAACCGTAGGCACAGGGTGGTGACGCTTCTGACCAGTCACTACATGCAGGATATCCAGGAACTCTGCGAGCGGGTGATCCTCATTGACCATGGGAAGATCTTCTTTGACGGACCACTGGAAGAGGTGACGGGGCGCTTTACTTCCACGAAGGTGATCGGTGTAGATTTCAGCCAACCGTTGCCCAAGTCTTTTATTCCACCAGGAACGGTTCTTGAGAAGAGTCCACTGTCGATCAAGGTGGAGGTGGCACGTGCCGATGTCCCTCAGGCCTGCACGGCGCTCCTAGCCGCCTCGCCCGTGATCGATCTTTCCGTTGAGGAAGTGCCGATCGAGGAGGTCATCCGACGCGTCTTTGGTGGCCAACAGGAGATCCACAGGGGAGAATCACAACCATGAAGCTCTTGAAGAATCTCCAGAGTCTGTTCATCGCATGGATTCTGCTTTCAGCCACGGCGTTTGCCGCAACGGGTGAGGGGGTAAAGGTATGGATGACTACCGATGCTGTTCCTATTCAGGCAGGTACACCATTCCCTGTGACCATCGCGCTGGATTTGGAGCCCGGATGGCATACCTACTGGCAGTATCCCGGTGACTCGGGCCTTCCTCCGAAAGTGACATGGCAGCTTCCCGAGGGATGGACCGCTGGGCCCATCGAGTTTTCTGTGCCCAATCAGTTTTCCGAGCCCGGGGACATGATCATCTATGGCTACGAGAAACGGCAGATTCTACGGGCGACAATCACTCCGCCCAAAGATCTCCCAAGGGAGCAGATTTATGATCTGAAGGCGTCCCTGACATGGCTGGCCTGCAAGGAACTCTGCGTGCCTGGTTCGGCTGATGTGGAATTGAAAGTTCCGGGGCCGAGAATGGGAGACCTGGATTGGAAATCAGCTTCCGTTCCCAAGGGTGATTGGCCCCTATCGGGAAAGCCTCCTTTCACGGTTTCCGTTTCCGGCAAGAATGGTACCAAATTGCTCTCTTTCTCAGGGGAACCGGGCATCGCTTATGAGTTCTATCCCGATCCTGCCGACGGGACGTCGGCGGGTCATATGACCCAACTTGCTTCGGGGAATGCCATTGTCTTCTCAATCCCGTGGGATGGCCCGGCGCAGTTTCACGGACTGCTCGTCGAGAAGGTCTCGCGAAAGGCTTGGTGGATTGCCGAAGGATCTGATTTCTCGGTTGGTTCTAAGTCTGCTTCTCAAGGGATCGCTTGGGGCATCCTCATCGCCGCCCTCTTCTCTGGCTTCCTTGGTGGTCTGATCCTGAACCTGATGCCCTGCGTCCTGCCGGTGATCTCGCTGAAGATCTTCAGCTTCATCGCTCAGGCGGGGGAGTCTCCACAGCGTATTTTCCGCCATGGGCTCGCCTTTGCCGCCGGGATCTTCGCCTGGTTCCTAGGATTAGGAGTTCTTGTGATCGCTCTCAAGGCCGGAGGTTCTCAGGTCACGTGGGGAGCATTTCAGTTTCAGAACCCATGGTTTGTCGTTGGTCTTAGCGTCCTGGTTTTTCTCTTTGCCCTGAATCTCTTTGGTGTCTTTGAGATCACGCTTCCGGGATCGGCCGCCAACTCCCTCGATCATACCGCTTCGCGTGGAGGCTATGCAGGATCCTTCTTCCAAGGGCTCTTTGCCACTTTGCTGGCCACTCCCTGCACGGCTCCCTTCCTGGGAAGTGCTCTCGGATTTGCCTTTGGGCAGAATGCGCCGGTGATCCTAGCGATGTTCGCCGCGGTCGCCCTCGGAATGTCACTCCCTTATTTGCTCCTGTCGGCTCGACCCGGATGGCGGAAGTGGATCCCGAAGCCAGGTATGTGGATGGAGCGTTTCAAGCAGTTCATGGGATTCCCCCTGCTCGCCACCAATCTCTGGCTCCTCTGGGTGGTCCAAAATCAGCGGGGGTCAGAGGCGGTCCTGGTCCTGCTCGCCCTCTTCCTCGTGCTGGGGTTCTGTGCCTGGATCTTCGGGATCGTGGGAGGTAGGCGCCTGCCGGTATTGGGGATCCTCCTCATCGCCTTGGGAGCCGTGGCGATTGCGGGAAAAAAAATCGCCGCCACCCAAGTGACAAAGGCCGGAAAGGC
>RFPR01000311.1 GCA_009928265.1 Pseudomonadota bacterium
TAGTGGGGTGCATGCGCCGCTACACCTCGGGCTGCACTACCCAAACCGTGAGACGCCAGGTCGGCGCATTCTTGGCGGTCACCACCGCATCGCCGCAGCCAACGACATCGACCCGAACATGCTGGTTCCGGTGATCCACCACGAGGGCATCATCCCCTTCGACGCAGGTAAGCCAGTGACCCGGTTCGATGGGAGGGTCACCAAGGAGATCCGCAAGGAAACCGGCTACCCGTACACGTGAACGCTGTGCGGTGACACAACTACTCGGTGTGATAGCCTGCCGCCTGCCTACACACACCCGGAGGTAGCGGATGGCTAAGGCTCCCCAGTTAGGTAGCGGCGGGTTCGGTTCTCTTCTAGAGAAACACTCCCGGAGTCAGCCAGGTGGGCGTTGCTCCATTGGGGCGATCCTGGAAGACATGGACGATAAGGACGCCGCTGACTTCCGCTTAGCGCTGGCCGACCGAAAGACGTACTCGTCATCGTCGCTAGCCCGTGCCCTCAACGAGTACGGGTACAAGACCAGCCATTCCTCGGTTCAACGCCATCGAACCAAGGGGTGTCAGTGTGAGTGACCTCCGTCACGTACTTGACGGGGCACAGAGGCCACAGGTTGCCATCGGGAAACTCGCTGAACTACTGGAGCGGAACGGGATCGACCTAGCCGACGTGGGGCGGGTCAAGGCCATCAAGGCGTGGCAGGGCTTCATGAAGGGCGACGATGGCGAACCTGTCACCGTCGACATGCACGGCATCGAGTTCGTGCCAGCCTGGACAGACGGTCCGGCGTGGCCTGTTGTACAGCCAGCACGACCAGTCACGGTCAAGCCTCGACCAGTGCCGAAACGCACGGGAACCGCATCAACTATCGTGATCGCCCCCGACCCGCAGATCGGATACCGCCGTTACGAAGACGGCACCCTGGACCCATTCCAGGACGAGCGTGCGATCGACCTCCACCTCCAGATCATCCGGGACGCCAAGCCCAACCGCATCGTGAACCTGGGTGACACCATCGACATGGCCGAGTGGAGCGACAAGTTTGCTGT
>RFPR01000312.1 GCA_009928265.1 Pseudomonadota bacterium
CCTCGAGGTCACCCGCCTCTCCCCCTACCCGAACCGCAGTATGGACATCGGCGTCGTCCTCGACGTGATGATCCATGACCTCGAAATCCTCCTGCACCTCGTCCGCTCGCCCGTCATCAGCGTTGATGCAGTTGGTATCGCCGTCCTGAGCAAGGGTGAGGACATCGCAAACGTCAGGATCCGTTTTGAGAACGGCTGCGTTGCCAACCTCACCGCCAGCCGCATCAGCCGCGACAAGGTCCGCAAGATCCGCATCTTCCAGGAGGACACCTATCTCTCGCTCGATTACCAGCGCCAGAGCGGTTACATCCTTCGCTTGAAGGGAGGGTCAATCAAACGGGAGCGCGTAAAGGTCATCAAGGGGGAGCCGCTCCAGCGCGAACTCGCCTCGTTCGTCACCTGCGCCCGCGACGGCATCCAACCTCGCGTCACCGGACGCGAGGCAGCCGCGGCCCTCGACTTGGCCATCCGCATTACCAAGCAGATCGAGGAAGCAGACCCGCGCAAAAAACAGGCGCAGGTTCCCGCCTAAGAAGTCATGAGCGCAACGCGCCATCTGGCCATCGTCGCCGGCGAAGCCAGCGGCGACACCCACGGCTCGGCGTTGATGCGCTCTCTTCGGGGGGAGGATCCCGACATCCGCTTCACTGGAAAGGGCGGCCCTAAGATGGCGGCCGTCGCAGCCGAATCAGGCGGCACACTCGACAACTGGATCGCCGAGGCCGGCGTCCTGGGACTCTGGGATGTCCTGCGCCACTACGGCTATTTCAAACGCAAGTTCGAAGCCCTGCTTGATGAGCTCGCCGCGTACCCGCCCGAGGCGGTGATCCTCGTCGATTATCCCGGCTTCAATGTCCGTCTCGCCAAGGCGATCCGGAAAAGGAAGATCCCGACGAGGGTGATCTACTACATCAGCCCGCAGGTCTGGGCCTGGAAAGCGGGTCGGGCCAAAACGATGGAAAAGATTTTGGAGCGGCTCCTCGTGATCTTTCCGTTTGAGGTGGAATGGTTTGCCAAGCA
>RFPR01000313.1 GCA_009928265.1 Pseudomonadota bacterium
TCCGCTGCCCGGATCCCAAGGCCGCAACGGCCATGATTGACCGTATCAAGGAAGTCCGCTCGCAAGGCGACAGCGTCGGGGGCGTCATCGAATGCGTCATCCGCGGCCTCCCCGCGGGCCTCGGTGAACCGGTTTTTGACCGCCTCGAGGCCGATCTCGCCAAGGCGATGATGAGCTTACCTGCGACGAAGGGCTTCGAGATCGGCAGCGGTTTCTCCGGAACAACTCTGACCGGCAGCCATCACAACGACGCCTTTGTCATCGAAGGCGGTAAAGTTCATACCGCGACGAACCGCTCCGGTGGCGTGCAGGGTGGCATCAGCAATGGCGAACCGGTCCTCTTCCGCATCGCCTTCAAACCAACCGCTACGATCGCAAAGGCCCAGCAAACCGTCACCGTTGAGGGAGAGGCCGGCGAACTTGCTGCCCGCGGTCGTCACGACGCCTGCGTACTGCCTCGGGCCGTTCCCATGGTTGAGGCCATGGCCCATCTCGTCGTGTGCGACCACCTGCTCCGCCAGACCGGTCAGAATGTCCTCCCCTGATCTGATTCCACTCGCGGAAGCTCTCCGCGAA
The DNA here is from genome assembly GCA_009928265.1 of Pseudomonadota bacterium. Classification (GTDB taxonomy): domain Bacteria; phylum Verrucomicrobiota; class Verrucomicrobiia; order Chthoniobacterales; family UBA6821; genus UBA6821. Next base: position 577 of record RFPR01000313.1, read on the forward strand.
CGCCTTGCCGTCATCGCCGATCATGCCCATCGCGACAGGGATCAAGCTGCCCACCTCCAGCGGCTCATCGACGTCTCGGGAAAAATTGTTGGCTTGATTAATTCTCTATCCGCACAGGAACTCGATCCCCAGTTCCGGCACTACTTGGAGAAGAAGAGTTACGACAAAGCCCTCGCCTGGATCGAGTCGGGCGGAGCCTGACTGGTAAATGGCAAAAGGGATTTCGGGCTTTCATCCTCCATCATTCATCCCTCATCCTTTCTCAATGGACTCCCTGATCCGACTCCTGCGACAGAATGCCTCAACACCCCGCGTCGAACTCGCCCGCCAACTCGGCGTGAGCGAGGCGGAGTTGGCTACCAAGATCGAGAAGTTGGAAAAGGATGGAGTGATCCTTGGCTATCAAGCCGTCATCAACCGCGAGAAGTGGGATCCGGATGCCGT
>RFPR01000314.1 GCA_009928265.1 Pseudomonadota bacterium
TGGCCGAGTGGCTGCTGGCCCCTTTTGCGTTTCAACCCAAACAAAACACACCATGAACATCATCATGAACGAGCCCCCAGTGGCTCAAAAACCTCCACGCGGCATGCTTCTGCACTGCGGAGCGGAGTTGGTCAGTCGTCAGGATCTCTGGACCGTTCCCACACCGGATCGGACCCAGAGCTGGTATCCCATCCCACACAGCACGGTCCTCACGGAAGTTGAGGATCAGCTCCAGGGCTGCGGGTTCACCATCACCGAATCAGCGCACAGCCTCACCCATGACGGCAGCCGCTACTTCGGAGTCATCAACATCACCATTCCGGGGAGGACCATCACGGACTTCTCTTGGGTTGTGGGAGTGAGAAACAGTCATGATAAGACATTCCCTGCCGGGCTGGTTGCCGGCACGCGGGTCTTCGTCTGTGACAACTTGGCGTTCTCATCAGCCGAGGGAATCGTGATCAGCAGGAAGCACACTAGGTGGGCCATGCGTGATCTGCACCAGTTGACCGCCCGAGCTGTGGGGCAGCTAGGAGACAGGCTTATCCAGCTGGATCAGCGGATTGAGCACTACAAGCAGGTGGAGGTTGGCGATGCCCGTGCCCACGACATCGTGATCCGATCCTTGGATGCCGGGGTGGTCACGACCACTCAGGTACCCGAGGTGCTACAGGAATGGCGTGAGCCAAGCCATGAAGCGTTTGAGCCCAGGACAGCCTGGTCGCTCTTCAACGCCTTCACGGAAGCCCTCAAGAGCGTTAATCCCCACACTGCGTTGAGACGTGGAGAGGCCCTTTATGGGCTATTCGACGCCGAGACCGGGGCTCTGGGGAGGAACTGACCATGGCGGGGCTCCTCAACCGTGCCGCCCTCAAGCGCTACCTGCTCGACCGTGCCAGAGTCATCCGACCTCATCACAGGCTATCCCGTGTGAGCGAGGAGACTCTGGAGTGGCTGGAGAACAACCTGAGGAATCAGGCCAGCGAGTTGATCCGCCGGCATCCGGCCAAGGGATCCACG
>RFPR01000315.1 GCA_009928265.1 Pseudomonadota bacterium
GCGGGAAGCGGAGTGAGGAAGCTCTGCTCATCAACGGTCGAGCCGCCGTGCAGTTCTTTGGTCCCGAGACTCCGATGCGGAGCATCGATGAGCGCAAGCTTGCGGAATACACAGCGCACCTGAAGAAGCTGGGGAACGCCAACGGCACGATCAACCGCAAGCTTGCGGCTCTGTCGAAGATGTTCCACCACGCGATTCGTCTACGGATGCTGGATCGCAAGCCCTTCATCAAGAAGGAGCGGGAGCCGGTTGGTCGCATCCGTTACCTCACGAAGAGTGAGGAGGATGTGCTGATCGAGAAGTTCCGTTCGCTCGGCTACCGGGACTACGCAGACCTCTGCACGGTGCTGGTCGATACCGGAGCGCGAGTCGGCGAGATCCTGAAGGCGCAGTGGAAGGATGTGAACGGTCGCATCCTCTCGCTGTGGGACACGAAGAACGGATGCAGCCGCTCAGTGCCTCTGACCACGCGAGCCTCCGAGGTCTTGGAGACTCGCCGAGGGAATGGGCAGGACGGTCCCTTCAGCAAGGTTTCCCAGAACTCGTTCAACCACACCTGGACTCGGGTGAAGAACCTGCTGGGCATGGGGGATGACACGCAGTTTGTCCCGCATGTCCTCCGACATACTTGTGCCTCCAGGCTTGTTCAGGCTGGGGTGCCGATCCTGAGCGTGAAGGAGTACCTCGGCCACAAGAGCATGACGGTCACGCTGCGGTACGCGCACCTTGCGCCGAAGCAGCTGTGGCAGGCGATGGAAGTGCTGGAACGCGGTCAGGATGCCGCCTGACGGATTGGATGGATATGATGTCCGTTGCACCTCCGACCGAATCTGTGTCAAAACCTGTGTCAAAACAGGCTGGGAGCGTGGCGGAACTGGCAGACGCGCGGCCCTTAGAAGGCCGTTCTTGCTTCAAGAATGAGGGTTCAAGTCCCTCCGCTCCCATTGCGTTTCATTTAGGTTCCCTCGCACCGGAATCCACAGACGCAATAGTGCAGAAATCCGGCCTAAAAACTGATG
>RFPR01000316.1 GCA_009928265.1 Pseudomonadota bacterium
CGGAGGAAACCAGAATCCCCTCACCGACGCCGACAAGCAGTTTTTCCTTGGACTGATCCATGCGTTCCTCAAGCTCCTTCGCCATCATCGCCGAGGATTCGCTTGAAGCCCAACTCCTGTTGGGCGAATTGAGGAACCGGCGAGCGGGACAGGCACTGACAGGCCCAGCAGGAGGCGTTCCGGCTGACTTGGTTGACGAGTTGGCCTTGACCACGGCGTCGCTCTCCCGTTGGTGTGACGATGCACAGTTGCCTTCACCGATCAGAGCAACTGCCAAGGCCGTGTCCTCGCTCGCGTTCGCACAAAAGTGGGCGATCGCACCATCTGCCACGCCAAAACAAAATGAGATTTCTGAGGCGTATCGACATGCGAAGGATGCCGAATTCACGCTCGTGGCCGAGCTAAAGACAGCCGAGAAGCGAGAGCCTGAGGATGTGCTGGCGCTCCGCGAAGCTCTCGTAGCCAGCCGTATCGCAGCTGGCCATCTAGCAGCGCTCCATCTCGAGCCGTGGCAAGATGACAGTAGGGTCTTCTTCTTTGCCGCAGCAGATGAAGCCGCGCGTTTTGATACTTCGACGCCTGTCCTGCCGCTCGTTGCCAAACCGCTTCTCAGGCTCGTCTTCGATCGCTCGGAATCCGGTGCGAGCAAGCTAGCGGCCGTCGAGCGACAGCGACGCCAGATGATTACTCAATGCCTGGAGGCCTTGTTTACCGCTGAGTTTGGCTCGCCCGAGGCGGGATGCCAGGCGATGAATGCGGCAGCCGCTATGGCTGGTGATAGAGCTGCGGACGCAGAGGCCGGTGTCTCCCTGGAGCCCAGTGCCTTGTCGGCAGCTGCTGACGGCTTCGATTCGAAAGTGTCACTCGCCGATACCGTCCGCGCATTTGGCGTGCTCACGGATATTCGAGCGGGCAAGCACCCCGAGGCTTTGACAAAAGCGATCCCATTAGCCGCAGGGCGGGACATGGAGGTCAAGCTGAACGCGATCACTCCGGATGAAATCGCGGAGTG
>RFPR01000317.1 GCA_009928265.1 Pseudomonadota bacterium
ACATCACAACATCTATATTATCATCTAGATCTATATTATCATCTAGATCTATATATCATCTGCATTTATATACATACACATACATCACAACATCTATATTATCATCTAGATCTACATCATCTATGTCGATCTATATCTATATATATCATCTATATCTATATATATCATATATATAATTATACATACACATATATCAATATAGGGATATCAATAAAACATATTGGGCATCATCATACATCATCATACATCATCATACATCATCATACATCATCATACATCATCATCATACATCCTGATGTCGTAAAAAAAAAGGTATTCAATCATCATCATCCTCTTCTTTAAAATCATGAAAATACATATCAATAAATTCTTTATCAAAAGGACTTCTACAGTTAGGACAACATCTTCTTTCTGGAGGAATTTGTAGCAAACAAGTCAGGTGAAAACAATGTCCGCATGATAACATGGTTTTATACACAACATCTTGGCATATGGTGCATATCCTTTTTTTGTCATGATATTCATTAAATATTTTGAAAAAATGACATGAATTGCATTTTCCTATTTGCTTTGAATAAAGACCACAACATTCGAAACAGACCTCATATTTATCATGAAAACTTAAAATAAAAAAAGAAAGATTAGAGATACCCTTTTCTGAATGATGCACTTCATAAACTTTTGTTGATAGTCCAATCGTGTAATCAATAGTGATATTAAAAGACATGTCTTCGGGATTTTCTTTATTTACATTATCGCTATAAATCTGGATTTCTTGAAAATGCAAAGATTCTTTACGAAAGCAAGAGTATTCTAATTCAATAAATGTGGACCATTTTTTTTTGGAAGCAGCTTCGGGAATAAAAGAAAGAAAATAATGGTTCATTTCTTGAATGGCATGTTGTTTTTTTTTATCTTCTGTAGTCATCATCATCGTTTAAAATATTTTGTATGATATCTGTAAGTAATATATCGATAATATCGATAATATCGATAATATC
>RFPR01000033.1 GCA_009928265.1 Pseudomonadota bacterium
ACTACTCTCGTGGATTCGCCCAACTACCAACGTGTCCGCCTCTGGTCAGGCATTACCTCGATCGGAGCCAACCTCGCCATGATCTGGGGACTCGCCCTCAGTGCGTCGTGGTGGGCGAGTGCTGTCCATGGTGCTTGGGCGGTTTCGGTGGTCCTTGGTGTTGCAGCGACTGTGGTGACCTTGGCCAATCTGCCTTTTGATATGCTCACCGGACATGCTGTGGAGTGCGCAGTCGGTCGCACGGAAGTATCTGCAACCCGCTGGTTGTTGGAATGGATCTGCGGTCGTTTCGTGACGCTGATCGGTCTCTGGTTCGGTATGATTTATTTTTCGGCAATCCATCAAGCCCCGGGTGATGCCGTCGTCTCCCTGATCCTTGTCGCAGGAGTCGTGGTGATCCTTTTGTTTTTATTCGTTCCTGCCGGATATCCTGCCCCGAAAGGATCCTCCCATGAGGTGTTTGAAAAAAGCATGGCTACGGAATCGGTTTCCTTGGCTGTGAAATCAAGACCGGTGCGATGGTTTGATCTCGGCGATAACGAAACCGTGAACGGTTGCATCACTCCCTGGGGTTTCCTTTCGCTCTCAACCTCGGTAGCCCAATGGCTCACCCCCCGCGAGGCGGCTCTCATGGCGGCCCGTGAGGAGTATTACCGTAGGTCGGGAGCCTGGATCCTGATCCTGCTCATCGTGTTGGTATGGACACTCCTGGGAATCTTGGCGGCATCCCTTCTTCCAAGCATGAACCCTGTGCAGGCAGGACTATACGGAGCCTCCGTCATGACTACCTGGTGCTTTCTTGCACTCTTTGTCTGGCCAACACTGAATCGATTCTGGATGCGTCGTGCCGACTCTTTTCTGGCCTCGCTGGCTACTCATGGAGAGGTGCGTGATCTTTTGTCCAAGATCGAACGGCTCAACGCCACGGACATATCGCTCTCTCCTGCCAAGACGGCAGTCTTTCATCCCATCCCTCCGCTTCAGGAAAGGCTCTCAAACTTGGACCGACGCTCATGAACCAGATTCCCCGCCTGCTTTTCTTTGTCACCCGTTGGTTCGGAAATGCCATCGGTACTTCCCTTCATTGTCATGTCGGGAAGCCTCGTTTTTGGAGTCACCCGCCCAACTGGTCGTGAGGTGAATCAGCAAACCCTGTTTCGCGAAAGCGAACACTCACTCCTGGTCCGGGATGGGGCTGTGGAGTACACGCCGTCATTCTTCAGTCTTCCGGAATCGGAGGCCCTTTTTCACGAGTTGCTTGAGACGACACCGTGGGAGGAGGACGAAGTGGTGTTTTTTGGGCAACGCAGAAAACTCTCCCGTAAAGTCGCTTGGATGGGGGATGCCGGGTTCACGTATTCCTACTCGGGCACCAGTAAAACAGCCTCCCGGTGGACGCCTCCGCTGATGCTTGTAAAGGAGCGTGTCGAACGGAGAACGGATCACCGATTCAACTCCTGTCTGCTCAATCTTTACCACGATGGCTCCGAGGGGATGGGATGGCACAGCGATGATGAGAAAACCCTTGGTCGCAATCCCGTGATCGCATCGGTCAGTTTCGGTGCGGAGAGGATATTCAAACTCAAACACAGAAAGTCCAAAGAGGTGGTGTCCGTGCTCCTCGAACAAGGGAGTCTCCTTGTGATGAAAGGGGAAACCCAGCACCACTGGGTTCACACGATGCCCAAAACCAAGAAGGTCTCCAACCCGCGGATTAACCTCACATTCCGTCTGTTTGTTGGATCTCCGTCATGATCTGCGACGTAGCGATTATCGGTGCAGGATTGAGCGGCCTTTCGGCAGCGCGGCAACTTGCAGCCCAAGGGATCCAGGTTGTCATCGTTGAAAAGAGCCAAGGCGTGGGTGGTCGTGCCGCCACCCGCCGCATTCAACTACCCGATGGAACGGAACAGCTGGTCGATCACGGCGCCCAATTTTTCACGGCCCGTGATCCACTCTTCCAGTCGCAGGTCTCGGCCTGGCTCTCGCAAGGGATTTGCTTTGAGTGGGCCACGGGATTCCATACGTGGAATGGCAAATCATTGAATCTCCCCGATCCCAAGTGGGAGGCACCGCGATATGCATGCCATGGTGGGATGAGTACCTTGGGAAAAAATCTATCCGAGGGTCTTCAGATCGTCAGGAATTTCACCGTTACGACGGTTTTGGTGGAAGACGGTGAATGGGTTCTTCATACAGACACAGCCACCCCAATGGAACCGGTGCGAGCAAAGAGCCTTTTCTGCTCTGCTCCCGTGCCTCAGTCCCTGCGCTTGGTGGGGCCGCATCTTTTAGCCGCAGAACGGGAGTGCCTTGAGGGAATAACCTTTGGCTCCTGCCTCGCCGTGATGGCCTGTTATGAAAATCTTCCCTCAGACCTTGGGTGGAAGGGTATCCAGATTCGGGATGATCATTCTCCCCTCTCTTGGATAGCTCTTGATTCCTCACGCCGTGATCCAAATCAACGTCAAGGTGCCTTGGTGATTCATGCCTCGCCGGAGTTCAGCTCGGGGGAAACGCTCTCCACGCCGGAGGGAAAAGAGAAGGCGGCCGCAGAGATGCTCCGGGAAGCCGGCAGAATTCTTGGTGAATGGGCAGGAAGGCCTCGCCATGCGATCAATCATCTTTGGCGCTATGCCATCCCTCTCTCCGAGGGGATGCCAGAAGGTTACGTTCGCTCCGAAAGCCAAGTCCCACTCTATCTGATCGGAGATGGACTCCAGAACGGCCGTGTGGAGGGGGCGTGGCTTTCGGGATTCAAGGCGGCACGGGACTATCTTGTGAGGCATGGGTAAACCCCAAGCCATGACTGATTCTGTCATAGAAAAGTCATCAGTCCTGAAAGTACACTGCTCGATGTGACTCACATCCACGGAGATCAGATTTCCCTTGTGATCCGGCTTGCGTGGGAGGACCGGACGACCTTTGAGGAGATCAAGACACGCACTGGACTCTCCGAGAGGGAGGTGATCGATGTGATGAGGCGCGAACTGAAACCATCAAGCTTTGCTCTCTGGCGAAAAAGGGTCGCCGGTCGGGTGACGAAACACCGGAAGCTGCTTGAGCGACGCTTGAAGTCCGTTCCTCATGAGGAATCCGATTACTAGAGGACTAAGCGATCAGTGACAGCTGTTTTAGGACGGAGGGTATCCGCTCCTTCAATTTGAAGAATCCATGAGTTGCATGAGGCCAGAATGCCTCATCCCAAGGATGACGAAGTTTTCTTAGCTTAACCTGGTTGCTTGCCAAATCCGAGAGCACCGGTTCGATCAGACTGCGGATCGGGCCGACAGGGGGAGTCATGATGCTGAAACTATCCGCTCCATACTCCAGAAGAAGGGTGCGTAGTTTCGCTGATCGTGATTCCTCACCAACTTGGAGTCGGTGGACTGGGCACTGAAATTCGCCGGCCAACCGAGCAACAGTTCCCTCAATCGCGTTGTGCTTCCATGCCGAGGGAAGGGCTCCAATTTCAGGATAAGCCTCAGCCGCCTGAAGAAGAACGATGGCCATGACATCGCGTTGTGGAATACCCCAATTCTCGGGGAGCAGATCCTCTTCAGTGACGAGAAGGACTGTTTTTTCGCCCGCAATATGATGATCCGCTCGAGACAATGGGAGTGACGGGTGGATGGTGAAAGACTCCTGCATCGGAGGAGCTTCCTGAGCAAGAAGGCCATGCGGGGAATAAAGGCCGTTCGTGAAGCGCTCGATATTCCCGGCGGTCGCCAGATAGACCTTTCCCTGAGTCTGCAATCCGCAGACCCAGCGCCACGAGAGAGTGTTCGAAGCCGGGTCTCCGTCCAGAAGGTGCCTCATGAAGAAGCCAGCTCCGAGTTGCCAGGGCAGACCTAGCGTATGAATCCAGATGCTCGCGAACCACATCCTCACATGGTTATGAAGATAACCCGTTTCACGCAGCTCGCGTGACCAGTCATCAAAACAACCCAGACCCGTTTTACCCTCTTCGGCTCGTTGCACGCTTTCTGCAAAATCTGGCTCCACGGCCATACGACTGCGCAACACGTGAAGATCGTTTAGGTAGCGGAACCAGACTTCTGGTCGCATTTCCAACCATCCTTTCCAGTACGTACGCCAGCAGACCTCCTGAAGGAACTTCTCCGCCGCCGCAAAAGAGTGTCGCGCCAGGACATCACGGGCAACCTCCTCCTCGCTGACAAGACGATGACGGATGTAGGGAGAGAGTCCGGAGACCGTTCCCGGAACATGGTTTCGACGGGAGGCGTACTCCTCACCGGCCTTCACGGCAAAATCGCGGAGTCGTGCCAGTCCGGCGTCTCGTGTTGCTGGATATGCCGCCATTCTGAAATCTAAAGACGGAAACGCTCAGGCACTCCATTGGCTGCTGCCAGCAGACTTCCAACGACTGCACCCCGGTGGCAGTTGTCACCTCCGACCATAGCGTTGGCGATGATGCCGGCTGCGAAGTCGCCGCTGTATTTCCAGACGAGGTAGAGTGAGGCAGGCATCGCATCGGCGATGTAGCAGGCGGGGCTGAACCGTGATCCGATCACATGCTCATCGGGCTGATGCAGCCATGAGTTGCTCTTGTTACCCGAAATCCAGTCGCCTGCCTCCGCGCGGATGGCCTCGTGGAGAGATGTCCCTTCCGATACTTTCCAGAGAAGCCTCACAAGAGTGTCCGCGGCGCGCAGCACATTGGCATGGGCATGGGTTAGGCCGACATGCTCCTTTACGATCTTTCTCAACTCAGGGAGATCGGTTCCTTCCAAGGCAGCGCAGAGCGCGGGTACCGTGGCAAGCCCGCCGATGTGCTCATCGCTGATGCCACACTTCCGCGGTTTTTTCCCCTGGGCGTAGCGCGTGAAGAAAGCCCGGTGGTATTCCTCGACATAGGTGTCGCGATGCCATCCCACCTCAAGCATCCGGGCGATGTATCGGTCGAGCCAGGCATCCGCATCATAGCCGCCACGCTCACGCACGAGGGCAAAGAGTTCGCTAGCTAATCGGAAGTTGAGCGTGTTCTCACCCGCCTTCAGAAACTGATGATAGTGGATTCCCCTTTGCCCCCAATACTGCGCCTGCTCGCGGAGGATATCCCCCTTCTCATTGAGCGCATGATATTCGGATCGCCAGAGGATACTGCCCGGGTGAGGGCTCTTCGGCTCGAGGAAGCGATCGACGACGCCGTAGTCGCGGCGGAGTGCCGCCGTGTCGTAGTACCAATGAACCGGCATCGCCAGAGCATCGGCGGCGAGTGAACCGAGGTATGCCTGATGCCATCGCGAACTTGTTTCTTCGTTCATGAATTGATCCAAGCCGGGAGTTCGATCCGGACCCGAGCTCCGATGCGGCCAAGCAGGCTGTAGAGTCCGAAGAAGGCACGGTTCACATAGATCGTGTCGGGAGAGCCTCTCTGACCGCGCATTGTCCGAAGATGATCGGCGCGGCGGTTCTCCTCACCGAGGTCGTAGATCGCTTTCAGGAACTCCGGATCACCGAAATCAAAGATTCCGCTGCGGAACGGGCGCGCCAGCAGTTCCAGCCAGACCATACAGAGAGAGGTGATCATGGAGATTTCCTCAGGACCATCCTCGGGAAGGATCACATCAAGATCGCGCAGGGCTTGCTGGAGGAGTGCAGGATCGCGTTCCAGGCGTGGATCGAGGAATCGGAACTGCTTGCGGTAGAACTCCTCGGAGATCTTCTTCGTGCATCCGAAGTCGAGCACCCAGAGTTCATCGTTTTTCACGAGGAAATTGCCCGGGTGTGGATCGGCATGGAAGAGCATCAGGTCGTGCACCTGATGGGCGTAAAAGTCCCAAAGGGCCTGTCCGATCGTGTCGCGCTCGGTCTGGGTGGCCCCTCCGTCCGCAAAGCGGTCTAGCGGTGTCCCGTCAATCCAGTCGGACGTCAGAATCCTGCCTGTCGAGAGCTCGGGGTGGTAGCCAGGGAACCGCACTCCCCGGAGATGGGCCGAGGCCTTGGTCAGCTCCATGGAGCGCTCCAGCTCGTGACGGTAGTCGGTCTCCTCAAGCAGGCGGGTCTCGACCTCGCGAAAATAGGAATCCACATCAGCTTCGCGCAGACCGAGGATCCGAAGGGCAATCGGCTTCACGACCGCAAGGTCGCTCTTCAGGCTACGGGCGACGCCCGGATACTGGACCTTCACGGCTAAGTCGCGACCCTTACGTCGCGCCCGGTGCACCTGTCCGATAGAGGCACCGTGGGAGGCCTTCTTCTCGAAGAGCTCAAAGAGCTCCTCCGGCCCCTTTCCAAACTCGCGCCGAAAAGTCTGAGCTACCAGCGGATAGGAGAGTGGCGGCACCGAGGACTGGGCTTGGGCGAACTGGCGCGCATAGGCGGCGGGGAGCAGGTTCTTATCGATGCTGAGCATCTGAGCGAGCTTGAGCGGGCCGCCCTTGAGCTTGCTGAAGGTGTCGTAGACCGCTTCGGCATTGTTCTCATCGAGTTCCTCGCGGAGTCTTCGGAGGTTCGACGCGTCTTTCCCTCCGACCATAGAGCGGCCGTAGTGCTTCAGATAGTTCATGCCGACGCGTGCCCCGGCCCCTCCCAGCGCGGCCATGCGCCCGATGGCACCCTCGCGGATTGTCTCCTGATCCTTTTTCCGGCTCTTTCCCGACGGTGAATCTTTCACCGGATCACTTCCCCTTGCAGCCGGACCACGGGTTGCCCGGCAGGAGGAATCGGATCAGATCGGCCGCGAGCGGAAGAGGTCAAAGGCCAGAGTCACGGTCTTCTCGATGAAGGCGTCGGTGCGCTCGAACTCCTCGCTCTCATCCTTGAGCCACTGGTCGATGACCCAGCGCAGATGGACGTACAGGATCCCCGGATACAGCGTGGTTAGGCCGCGGCGTTCAGCGATCTCGCCCGACTCCGTGCCCCGTTCGACGAGGCGGTGGGCAAAAGCGAGAAACTCAGCACGCATGCCCTCCAAGGCTCCCGGATGGAATAGAGGGGAGATGTCGTGGAAGCGCTCCAGTAGGAGCGAGCGTGAAGAGGTCGCCGACTGGGTCAGGGCAAAGAGAAAGGCGAGGTAGCGCTCGCGGGCGGTGAACTCTTCCCAGGCCTCCCCGTTCTCGACTGCCGAAATTACCCCGTTGATCCAGTGACGCCAGAAAGCCTTCTCTACCGCGTGGAGCGAGGGGAAGTGCTTGTAGAAGACAGCCTCAGTGATCCCGAGAGCCTTGCAGAATCGCGCCACGGAACGCGGCGGATGACCCTCCTCAGACCAATGGGCTGCGAAGGCCTCGAGAATCTTGGCGCGGAGATCGGTAGCGGTGCCGGCTTTGGAACTGGCGCTGGTCTTGGAGCGGGAAGGACGCTTGGTGGCCATAGGCCTAAAGACTACTGCATCGGGCAAGCAGGTGCAATCAACCCTGCCCGAAGGTGATGATCAGTGGCGCTCTCACACCGGGGAATTCCCTTTCATTTTCATTCGGGATGCCATTAGGTGACCACATGGAGTTACTACGCATCATTCTTCAAGTCGTGGTGGGTCTCGGAATCCTGAATGTGTGGCTCATCCGGGCTAACTGGGCGACCGGATACCGCGGCGGAGATGCCAAGACGCTGAAGGAGGAGTTCGCCACCTATGGGCTGCCTTCCTGGTTCTTTTATCTGATCGGCACCCTGAAGATCCTATGCGCCCTCGCCGTATTGGCCGGGATTTGGTTCCACCCGCTGGCAACGCTCGGCGGTACGGGATTGGCCGTGCTGATGGCCGGGGCTTTCTCGATGCATCTGAAGGTGAAGGATCCCTTCAGCAAGGCGATCCCCTCGCTGGTCATGCTCGCGCTGTCCCTTGCGATCGCGCTGCTCTAAATGCTAGTGCGCTGCTCTAAATGCTAGTGCGCTAAGAGCGCGAGGTATCCGTTCACCAAAAAGAAGAGAACCGCTGGCGTGGTCTTAAGGAACCCGTCCCGGATTTTGATCCGCACCAAAATGGCGAGCAGCATCATCACGGCGAGACCACCTGCCGCCATCTGACCAAGCAGGGGAAAGCGATATCCCGCGAGGAGTCCCAGGGCGCCGCAGATCTGCAAAAACCCGATGAGCCGGCGGAGGGACGACAAACCGAATCGCGCGAACTCCTTTTGGAGATGGCGGGAGGTGAAGCAGCCCGTCCCGTAGGCCAAAAATGAAATAGCCGAGAATAGTGTGATCGCGTTGTTCAATCAGCTGAACCTAGGGACAACAGGCGCTTTCGCCTAAAACAATCGCTTCGTTGCTAAGGTTTTCCCCAGTCATCAGTTCCCGAGATCCAGCTCAAGCTGCGGGAGGGCGGCCTTGCCCGCGCTCTTGGGGTTCTTGGGGCCGTTCGACCGCATGATCCGCCAGAGAGATCCGGGAGGCACGATGGCCGCCGGATAGCCTCTCCGTGAATGATCGGTGGGAAGGTGAAGGACCGATCCGTCGAGATCATTCAACTCCGGCACCCATCGGCGTATGAATTCCCCCTCGGGATCTTTCTCCAGAGACTGCTTGATCGGATTGTAAATTCGCGGCGGCGAACCGTGGGTGGTTCCCGACTGCATCTGGAGCTGGCTGTAGTGGATGCCCGGCTCGTAGTCGAGGAAGGTGCGGGCCAGATGCGGGGCAAAGCGGCGCCAGTCGAGATTGAGCGCGTAGGAAGCAAAGGAGACGAGCATCGCCCGGGCGCGGAAGTTGATCCATTTGGTCTCGTTAAGCGAGCGCATGCAGGCATCGACGAAGGGGTAGCCAGTCATGCCATTTGCCCAGCGTGCGTAGAACGTCTCGTCCCATCCATGGAGTGTTTCCCGGGCAGGATTAATGCAGCGGAATTCCATCCATGGCAGTGACTCGAACTTCTGCAGGAAATGATCACGCCAGCGCAGCCTCCGGTGGAAGCTGTTGCAGTGCATCATGCTCCCGTGCGATGGCCGGGGCTCGCGGGCCATCGAGGCCTGGGCCGCCCGCTTCGTGGAGAGACTTCCCCAGGTGAGGTGAGGGGAGAGTCTTGAGCAGACCTCGTGCGCATGGAGAGGACTGCCCATCTCCACCCGGTATCCCTCATGGAGAAGACACCGTTCGCCCAGGAAGCTCTCCAGCAAACCGAGGGCAAGGCACTCCCCACCCCGTTGACGCAGAACGATTTCAGATGTGGAGAGATCCGGAGTCTGGATACCGGATGGAATGGCGGAGGGGTTTCTCCAGAACTCGGGTTTGGTGATCTGCGGCGCGGTGATCCAATCCCGCCAGAACGCTTGGTGTGCCGGTTTCTCCCTGGGGGCTTTTGATCCTCTGAGGACGCCGTTCTGAAGAAATTCTACGACGGGGATTCCTTGCTCCCTGCACAAGCGCATGACTCGTTTGTCCCTATCAAAGGTCCAACCGTTACCTGTCTCCTGATGGCATAGGAGTTCCGTGATTTCGTACTGCTCGAACAGGATCTCCAGAACGCTTTCCGCAGAGGTTGCCTCTGCGATCAAGAGGTTGCAGCCGATCTTACCCAGGCCTGATGCCAGATCGCACAGGCACTCCGCGACAAATCCCCACTGATCTTCCGAGGCTTTGTCGGTGGCCCAGTAGCCGGTCTCGCGGACATAGACAGCCAGCGCGCGTCCGCCTTCGCGGCATCGACGCGAGGCCTCCGCGAGCGGAACGTGATCGTGGAGGCGCAGGTCGCGCTTCAGCCAGACCAGCGTGATCCGTTCGCGCCCGCTCATGAGACGGCCCTGCGGCCGCACTTTAACTCACCCTTGCAGGCCTCGCTGCAGCAGGTGATCGACTCCCAGTCGCGCTCCCACTTCTTGCGCCAGGCAAACGGGCGTCCGCAGTGCAGGCAAATCTTCTCGGGCAGATCGGACTTAGAGACCGCTTTCCCGTTCCGGCGCATGGTACGGAAATCAGGCGGAGAGCTCGGCTTGCACCCGATCCCAGAGGCGGGTGCGGCTGGCAAGGGCGGCCTTAGCCGACTCAACCGCCTCGGCGAGCTTCGATGGCTTGTCGCCACAGAGAGTTGCGACAAGCCGGAGTGCGGCGGGACCATGCTCATCGCCATCGAGTTCCGCATGACGTTTCAGATAATAATGAAAGATCGGGGCTCGGTCCTCGCCGATGCCGAGCCGTGCCAGCAGGGAGTTGAACATGCCGGGGATGACGTTCTCGCGGCCAAAGGAGAAGGAGGCTGCGACCCGGTGCGCCTCGCCCTGTTTCAGCAATGCGAAGGTGTCCTGCATGAATGTCCGCGAAGGTTCCGGCACGATCGGGTCCTCCAAAGCCACTTCCAGTCCCTGTGAGCGGACGATGTCGAGAAACTTTGTGATCGGCGAGGTGTCGGCACCCACCTCACGCATCGCCATGAGGTAGAGGTCGAAGTGACTTGCGTGGGTGGTGTGTTCACGATGCGACTTCGGAAGCCGGTCGGATTCCTCTCCAGTCACGATGTCATTGATCAGGTGCACAAGATCTCCGTGAGGGCGTGGCATCCAAGGCCATGTCGCGGGGGCCAGCTCGGCCTGGAGGAACTTCAGGAGCGACATGAAATCCCAGACGGGAAAGACATGATGCTGCATGAAGGTGCGGAGCTGTTCCTCTGTCTGGACGGCTCCAAAAACGGGATGGGACTCGACGGCTTCAAGCGAGGGTTTCAGCGCGGTGGCAAGATGCTGCTCGGTGGGCGTTAGGAGAGCGGTCATGGACATGATTGTACCATGCTCCGAGTCATGGACAGAGTGAGAAATGCAGGGATCGAATTCTGCAAAAATTCCCCCACTCAAGCCTTAAAAACCTGCTGAGAAGATTATCCCTAGTTACTAAGATCAGATCCCCCGAAAGATGGATCCAGAGACGTTCTCTTCCATCATCCCCTCCGGGACTCCACCGAGCCTCTCCCCAACCAGATTCAGCAGCACTCCGACCATGATCACAAGACCCCCAATCCACTGACCCGTTGAGGGAAGCTCTCCAAGGAGAAGCCATGCGAAAGCCACTCCTGCAACCGGTGTGAATGCTGCTGCCAAGGCAATCTCGGCAGCGGAGACAGCACGGATTCCTCGGAACCATGACAACTGTCCCACAACAACAATGAGCGAGCCGTACACAAGCGTCCATGCCCAGAGATAGGGTGAGAAGATATCGGTGAAATGCCCAGGACCGAAGTACCAGAGGACAATTGCGGCAAAGAGAAAGATACCCAGAAAATTCCTGACAATGCCGAAGAGAACCGGCGACATCCGCTCCATCACCTTTCGACTTAGTTGTGTGGCAAGCACAGCGGCGACTGTTCCAAGAATCGCAAGCACCTCGCCATGTCCTAGAGCGAGCTTACCTCCATTGCCATACCATGCAGTGAGAAAGACACCCCCGAATGCAACCATCCCTCCCAGAATTGCCAGCCAGCTAGAGCGCTCCCCGTAGAGAATACACGCAAATAAAAGCACTAGCGGAATCTCGATGGTCTGAACCAGCACGACTCCGGTCACACTTGCTTTGGAAAGAGCAGTGAAAAGCAGGATCGGAGCCACCCCGCCGGCAAGTGATGCCGCAATAATGGTAACAATCCATTCACGGGACGAGAACTCCCTCAACTCTATCGGGCTAATTTGCCGTGGGCGTAGGATCAGTAGGGTTGTGAACGCTACAACGCTTCCGGCAAACAGCAGGTTGCAGTAGCTGATTGGATTTGCGCCGTGGGAGGTGGGATGGCAGGCACCGAGCTGTTGGATTTTAACAACCACGGAATTGGAAGCAGCCGCGATGAGAATAGAAATCCAGATCCACGCTTTAGGCGGAACTTTAGGGAAGAAGGAAAACGCCCTCACTCAAGACGCTATAACCGCGATACCGGTTATTAGCAAAACCCGAAGGGACGGCTTCAGGTTCCTCGCTTAATCCTCAAAGCGAGAAAACAAAGTGGTCGACCTTGGCCAACACGCCGCTACAGAAACCCCATCCCTTGGCCATCATGCTGGCTCCCGAAATCGTGAGCAGGATCAGGACCAGTCTCTTGTAGGCCGAATCTGATAACTTTCGGAAAACCATCCCGCCAAGCCTTGTGCTGATCAGGATCACGGCGAGGGAGGAAGCCCAGATGATTCCCAGGCACCCGCTGAAAACACCCCCGCGGAGAGCGAAAATGCAGAGGGCCGTCAGTTGGATGGATAGGATGAAGGGCTGAATCGTGGCCCGCTGTTGCTCCTTGGACAGCCCCAGAAGATTCGACCAGATGATCATCACGGAACTTGGATTGGCGCATAACCCGCCAATCGTTCCGCCAAGCAGTCCTGCAAGGAGTGATCCGGGCAGTGTCCGCCTCAGGGGACGCGATCTCATCACCGAGGTCCTCAGGACGATCCAAAGCGCGCACAAACTGATCACCAACCCTATCAACGAAGCAATCAGATTGGCATTCAGACGGGTGAGCAGCCAGACGCCAAGGGGCAGTCCGAGCAATCCCGCGAGGATGCAGGGAGCGGGACCATCCGGCCACCATTCGCGCAGCGGGGGCATCGAGGATCGCAACTGACCGATGGATGCGATCTGACTGCAGGCCGCAAGCAGCATGAGCAACGGGATTCCCTCCCGCGGCGGAAGGATCCAGAGCACCGAGGTCCCGACAATGCCGAAACCGAAACCTACCAAACCGCAGACAAATCCGGAGAGTCCAAGGATCAGCACCAGAAGCAGGATCAGGGACGGCGCATGGCACAGATGCTCGATGACGGGGAAATTGCTCACTTTGGAATTCATCCGCACCCCTTGATCTCAGGCGAGCGAAATCGGCAAGATCCGGTACCACTCTTCCGTGTTGCACGACTCATACACCGGGATTAGAAACCCGTCAGCCCATGAAAGCCTCACCCCTCACCCTTTCCCTGCTCCTAGCCTCGGCAATCTGCCTTCCCTCGCTGCAAGCCGAGATCCGACTCGGTGCGGTCTACAGCACCTCCGGAGACCTCGCCCCACTGGGAGTTCCCTCACTGGAGGGAGCCAAGGTTGCCGTGGACCAGATCAATGCATCGGGCGGCATCGGCGGGGAGAAGGTTGTCCTGACCATCCTCCCCACTCCATCTTCTGCCTATGTGGTTGGGAAGAATATCCGCCATGCCGTGGCGAAGGATCCCGCCATCGATGCTTTCTTTGGTCTTAGCGACACCGATCTTGCTCGTGCCGCGGGACATGCCGCCTGCGCAGCAGGAAAAGTCTTCGTGACCTCGGGAGCGACCTCGCCCCTTCTTCCCGATCAATCCGGACCACGCGTCTACCTCGCCTGCTTTGGTGACAATGCTCAGGCGGCGGTGGCCGCCGAGTGGCTGGCCAAAACCCGGGGAGCCAAGACGGTCTCTCTCCTCTACGTCAACTCCAAGACCTATCCCAAGCTGCTCCACACTTACTTCTCGGAGGCATTCCGCCATCACGGAGGCAAGGTCATCGCAACGCTCCCCTTTGTCGGGGGAACCGTTCCCAAGATTCCGGCTTGGGCTCTCAAAGCCGATGCCATCTATCTGGCAGCCGAGACCGCCTTGGAAGCAAAGCCGATCATCAAGGCACTCAGGGATGCGGGCCATCATGGTCCGATTGTCGGCGGGGATGGTTACGACGCCCCCGATGTTTGGAACAACACCACTTTGGGCAAGGATGTCTGGTACACCACACACGCCTTCCCCGCCCACACGACGGGATCTTCATCTGAGGCGACCATCGCGGCTTTCTCGAGCGCCTACACCAAGGCGACGGGGAGGCCTGCCAACTCCTTTGCGGGACTTGGCCGTGATACCGCTCTCCTCCTCGCCACTTCGGTGCATCAGGCACACACCGAGAAGAAACCGCTCGTCTCTGTCCTCAACTCCACGCGAAATTTTCCCGGCGTGACAGGCTCGATCAGCTATACGGATGGATCACGTGTACCGGTGAAGCCAGTGGCTCTTGTTTCGGCCCGCTCACCTCAGGCTCAACCGATCCAGATCACCCCTTCCTGGGTACACAAGCCGTAGTTCATCTTCGCTAATCCGCGGCGATCGACCATCTCAGTCTTGCCACCCATGACATGGTGGCAACGCGCGTCTTTTACGAAGGGACGCTTGGCTTCAGCGTGGTCATCCATGAGACACTCGCGATCGCGGAGGCAGTCTTTTTTCTAGACCGTTTTTTTTGATCAAAGAAACTCCGGCATGACTCGACCCGTATCCGTTCCCCTCAAACCGATCGCCGTTATCGCCGGAATGGCCGGTAATCTGATGGAGTGGTATGACTTTGCCCTGTACGGGGTGATGGCCCCCACCCTCGGAAAACTCTTTTTCCCCCAGGGAAACAATCTGGTCTCGATCCTTTCTGTCTTCGGCGTCTTTGCCGCCGGATACATTATGCGTCTCGGAGGCGGTGCCTTCTTCGGCCACATTGCTGACCATCATGGCAGACGCATTGCCCTTCTGGCATCGGCGACACTCATGGCCGTCACGACAACCATCGTCGGTTTTCTCCCTTCCTACGCATCCATAGGGATCTGGGCACCGCTCCTGCTCGTGATTCTACGTCTCGTGCAGGGACTTTCCACAGGAGGAGAGTTCATCACCTCGATCACCTATCTGGTGGAAAACGCCCCTCCCCATCGCAGGGGACTCATCGGCACGCTCGCAGGATGCACGGCCTCCGGTGGAATCCTTGTCGGCTCGACAGCCGGCACGATCCTTTTCTCGGTCTTCTCGCAGGAGCAGATCCTGGACTGGGCATGGCGCCTCCCTTTTCTTGCCTCCATCCCGCTCGGACTCTCCATCGCCCTGCTGCGGACAAGCCTTCCGGAGGAGGCGCCACCGGAACGCCATGCCGGGAAAAGTCACAGAAAATCGAGCGTTCTGCATGTGCTTTTCGAGCATCCCTGGGCCCTCATCCGGGGTGCTTTCGGAGGATGGGCCTTTCAGGCCGGATTTTACACGATGGCGATTTTCCTTTCCTCCTATCTGGTCGAGAGGAAGGTCTTCACGGAGCCTACCGCACTTGGATTGCAG
The DNA here is from genome assembly GCA_009928265.1 of Pseudomonadota bacterium. Classification (GTDB taxonomy): domain Bacteria; phylum Verrucomicrobiota; class Verrucomicrobiia; order Chthoniobacterales; family UBA6821; genus UBA6821. The sequence goes on from RFPR01000033.1 coordinate 14,973, forward strand.
TCCGCCGCAGTGGGTGCCGCCATCATCATGTCGCCGATTGCAGGATGGCTCTCCGACAGGTTTGGCCGTAAGCCGATGTCCATGATTTCGCTGGTCGCAATCCTGATCGGGTCATGGCCGCTCTATGCCGTGGTGAATCTCGGAGACAACACGCTGGCGCTCGCGGCGATGATTCTCTTCATGATTGGTATCGCTTTGGGAGGGGCTACCTATCAGGTGTGGCTGGCCGAGGTTTTTCCTAGGACACTCAGGGCCACCGGACTCGGAATTTCCTACAATGTCTCGGCGGGTGTTCTAGGCGGCACCACGCCCCTAATTTGCGCCTTGCTGATCAAAGTCACACACGACGGCATGGCCCCCGCCTATCTGCTGATGGCGGCTGCGATCATCGGCATCCTCCTTCTCATGGGCAAGAGGGAGACCGCGCAAAGGCCTCTGAAATAATCCCTACAATAGCCCTCTTCTTCAGGATCAAATGTAATCCTGATTACTGCGCCGTGTAGCCGCCATCGGCCGCAACCAAGGCGCCGGTCATGTAGGAGCTTTCGTCGGAGAGGAGGAAGCAAGCGACCTTAGCGATCTCTTCAGGACGCGCCACGTGAGTGATCGGTTGGGCGTGATCCAACCCTGTCTTGATTTCCTCCTCGGGAAGTCCGCTGAGCTTGTGATAACGAGCCACGGCTTTCCACATTAGCGGGGTATCGGTTGTTCCGGCACAGAGGCAGTTCACACGGATATTGAAGGGGGCGTAGTCGATCGCCGTGCTCTTGGTGAGTTGGCCGATCGCTCCCTTGGTCAGTCCATAGACAGAACTACGCCCCTTACCGATAAGGGTCTGATCAGAACCGATCATGAGGATGACTCCGGACTTCTGATTTTTCATCACGGGAATCACCGCCTTCAGGGTGTAGAAGACACCCTTCAGATTAATCGCCAAGACAGTTTCGAATTCCTCAAAGGTAGTCTCCTCGAGATTGGCAAAAAGATGCACTCCGGCATTCGCAAAGAGGGCATCGATTTTCCCCTCTCGCTCCACGACCTTGCCAATTGCTGCGGATACCGAGCGATGATCTGTGACGTCGCAGGAAACAAAGTAATCGCCAGGACACCCATCCGGTTGGATATCGAGATTGTAGACAGTCGCACCGCGCTCCCGGAGGCGATCCATGGTCGCCCGGCCGATACCGGTGCTTCCTCCGGTGATCACTACCACGCTGTTGCTGCAGTTCATGAGGTAGGCTTTATCAGATAGGTAAGTTTGACAACTCAGCGAGCAGTAATCTCTCTAGGGCCTTGGCAGCGCTTCAGGTCTTGAAACCTGACTCTCATGGGAGGGAACTTTTCCCATCCCTTGAAGTCGAAGTGCCACCACTCGTCCGGATAGGAAAGGAAGCCATGACTGATCATCACCCGCTGCAACAGGTCGCGATTACGTCGCTCTTCAGGAGTCCCTCCCCGATAGTTAACAGCCGCCCGAGGTGAAAACTCGTCGAAATCACTCGGCATCGGAACCGGCTTCCCTCGCCGATCGACAAGCGTGACATCGACCGCCGTCCCGCGGGTATGTCGACCGCGGTTCACCGCCGGATTGGAAACAAAGCGTTCATCCCGAATCAGGTCCCACATCTTCTGCTGAATAGGAAGAGGCCTGTAGCCATCGTAGATCTTGAGCGCCAATCCCTTGGAGGCCAGTTCCCTCTGGATCTGCTCAAGATGAGGGATCAATTGCTTCCGCACATAGGCGGCAGGAAAGGGATAGAGTTGCTCCCCTGTGAAGTTGGCGCGTGTCGCATAGCGGATCTCTTCGAGGGGAGGCCGACGCATCGATGCCACATCCACAAGTTCGGGGCATTCTGATCCAAGCAGGATGCCGGAGAGGGCCAGATAAAAAGGGAGAAACAACCGGGATAGGGAAAAAAGTCTCATCCGAGAAACATCCACCCCGCCACTCCGGAGAGCAGAATAATCAGGACCGGATTGAGGTCGGTAAGGAGGAGTAGTAGGGCACATCCAAGGGCAATGAGAGCAGAGGGTTTCGACTGAACGGCCGACTCGGTGATGAACATGAAGGCGGCCGCCAGGGCGCCTGAGGCGATGATGACGAGGGCCTTCCCCACCGAGGGGCGCCAGCGCCATGACTTTAGCCAATCCCATGAATGGGCGGCGGTCAAAATCACCACCATGTTTGGAGCGAAGAGAGCCAGCATCGCAATCAAGGCACCCACAAGGGCCCATTCCTGACCGAAGGGAATGCAGGCTTTCAGGCCGATGAAGGATGCCAGCATACTAGGCCCGGGGATGATGAAGCTGAGCGAGAAGAGATCCAGAAACTCCTTTTTATCCATCCAGTTGTGATGGCTGACGCTGGCTCTCTGCATGCAGGGAAGAATTGTTTCCTCACCGCCGAAAGCGCAGACCGAGAGCGCAGAAAATGTGGAGACAAGATCCGTGCAGACGGGGGCGATCGGAAATGCACTCGGCGCCCCCTTTTCCGCGAGTCTGCCGGAGATCCGGTCCAGTGGAACAGCGGGGCAAGCTTCCTCCTTG
>RFPR01000034.1 GCA_009928265.1 Pseudomonadota bacterium
CCGGAGGCATCCAAAGTGGAGAGGTCGATCTGTGTGTCGGACATGAAAAAGTAAAACTGCAGCCCAAAGAGCGGCCGCCTAAAATGATCCGCTCAGGATCGAGGCTTTGCGTTGCCGAGGCGGAAAATTGTCTCCCCGTCCTTCATGAGATCCAGTTTGTCTCGGGCGATGAGTTCGAGGTACTGGGGGTCGGTCTGGAGAAGCTTCACTTCCTGTTCGTGCTCCGAGCTTTTCTTTTTAAGATCGGCCAGATGTTGCTGTTGGGCAGCCAGATCCTTCTTCATGAAAGCAAGGCGTGCCCATTCTGGGTAAAACCAGAATCCAATGGTTAGCAACAAAGCCACCGTGATGAGCGCCCACATGACACGCGTCGCGACGGGGAGAAACTCCCCGCCGGAAGAACGGCGTACATTGGGTTGATGCATCGCGGTGGTGTGAACCATCAGGAGGCTTTTAGCACCTCAGCTTGCCGCCGTAAACAGCATCTTCACCGAGTTGCTCCTCGATGCGGAGGAGCTGGTTGTACTTGGCGACGCGGTCGGTGCGGCAGAGGGAGCCGGTCTTGATCTGGCCGGCATTCGTGGCGACGGCGATATCGGAGATCGTCGTGTCCTCGGTTTCGCCGGAGCGGTGACTGATGACGGCGGTGTAGCGGTTTTCCTTGGCGAGTTCGACAGCGTCGAAGGTCTCGGTGAGGGAGCCGATCTGGTTCACCTTCACGAGGATCGAGTTGGCGACACCCTTCTCGATGCCCTTGCGCAGGAAGTCGACGTTCGTCACAAAGAGATCGTCACCCACGAGTTGCACTTTGTCTCCGAGTGCCTCGGTGAGGAGCTTCCAGGTCGCCCAGTCGTTCTCGGCGCAGCCGTCCTCGATCGAGATGATCGGGTACTTGGCGCAGAGCTTCTTGTAGAACGCGACGAGTTCAGCTCCCGTGCGGACGCTGCCGTCGGACTTCTTGAAGACATACTTCTTCTTGGCGGCGTCATAGAACTCGCTCGAGGCCACGTCGAGGGCGATGGCGATCTGGTCGCCGAACTTGTAACCGGCCTTCTTCACCGCGAGGGCGATGGAGTCGAGAGCATCCTCCGCACCCTTGAGCTTGGGAGCAAAGCCGCCCTCGTCACCGATAGCTGTGGAGAGACCACGGTCCTTGAGCACTCCCTTGAGTGCGTGAAAGATCTCGGTGCCGGCGCGCAGTGCTTCGGAAAACGTGGGAAGTCCCTTGGGGACGATCATGAACTCCTGGAAGTCGATCGGGGCATCCGAGTGAGCGCCACCGTTGAGAATATTCATCATCGGGACCGGCAGCACTTTGGCGTTGGGGCCGCCAAGGTACTTGTAAAGGGGTAGGCCCACCTGGGTGGCGGCGGCGCGGGCGACGGCCATGGAAACGCCAAGGATGGCATTGGCGCCAAGCTTCTTCTTGGTCGGGGTGCCGTCGATCTCAAGCATCAGCTTGTCGATGGTGATCTGATCGAGGGCGTTGTAGCCGACGAGTTCGGGTGCGATGTGATCGATGACATTGCGAACGGCTTTGCTGACGCCCTTGCCGAGATAGCGGGTCTTCACCCCGTCACGGAGTTCGACGGCCTCGTGCTCACCGGTGGAGGCCCCGCTCGGAACGGCGGCACGGCCCACGGCGCCGCCAGCCAAATGGACGTCGGCTTCAAGGGTGGGATTTCCGCGGGAATCAAGGATCTCGCGGGCGTGGATTGCTGTGATGGTGGTGTCGTTCATGGTTTTTAAGGCTGAAGGTTTTAAGACTGAAGACTATGGAGCTGGAAGCAAGTTTTGTGCTAAGCGCTGACCTTGCCTAGGGCATCGATGTCCGAGAAGGGGGCGATCGAGGTGATCTTCATGGCGCGCATCTCCTTGCCATCGGCGGGAAGTTCAATGGTATCACCGGACTTTTTGCCCAGCAGTGCCTTGCCGATACCTGCCAGATACGAGACCCAGCCCTTCTCGGGAACACTATCCCAGGCACCCAGGATGCTGTAAGTCTCGCTGGCTCCGCCGGAGGCGGGTTCCAGGGTGACGACCGTTCCGATCGAGACCTGGGTCGTATCGGTGTTCTCAAAGTTTGTACCGCGTGCATTGCCGAGCATGAGTTCCAGTTCGCCCTTCTGGCGGTTCAGGACAGCCTGCTGTTCCTTCGCGGACTTGAACTCGAAGTTCTCGCGCAGATCGCCATAGGAACGGGCCGTCGCGATGTCTCGGATGTTCTGCGGGATGAGGACCTTCTCGATGTGCTCGAGCTCTTCCTTGCGTCGCTGAAGACTGGCCCACGAGACCACAAGACTTTCACCCTTCTTTTCAGTAGGTGCGTCGTGATCCCCGGTGACGAGGGATTCGAGCTCGGGATGAACCTTCAGGATGCGGGCAAGCAGGGAGCGGCGGTTCAGGTCGGCGAAGACGGGACTGAGCATTACCTTGCGGATGGCCTGGCGAGCGGAATCTCGCTCCGCCTTGCCGAGCAGGTCGGCCACGAGTTCCTTGTCCTCGAAAAGATATTCCTCGAGGCGCTTGCTCTTGATGTCGGAATGGAGGTCGGTCTCCATGGCAGCGAGGATTGCTGCAAAGAGCTCTTCGTCGACAAGCTCGGGCAGGGTCTTGGCTCGCTCCTTGCAAAGCCAGAGAAGGAAATCGCTCGAGGCGGAGCGCTCACGGATGAGCTTGCGGGTGTGGTCGGCGAAGGCTTCACGCTTGTCGTGGGAGGAGAAGAGCTTGAAGGTCTCGCCGCTGAGGCGGGGCTCGGAAGTGCGCAGGAGCTTGAGCGCACGATCTTCCCAGTCGGAGGGGAAGGCTTCGGGAAGAGCCTCCAGCACCTTGGAATACTTTGCGGCTGGAATTTCGCCGAAGATCTCCCCGAGTTTTGAAGGGGAGCCCGCGAGGAAGGAGGCGATGGACGCCGCCTCGGGACCCGGCTTGAGGGCATCGTGGCGTGAGCAGATCTCATCGCGGATGACGAGAAGCTCGATCGCCTTGGCCAGATGGACCTTGCCGCCCCGCTTGGCGGCCTCCTCGACCTCGGCGGCGAGGGAGCGGAGTTCATCCACTTCCTTGGCAAAGTCGTTCAGGGACTTCATCGCGGTGTCGAGCGCGGAGACCTGTTCCTTCGGATGACGGGCCTCGCGGAACTGACTGATGAGGCGTTCGTGGGGGTTCTGGGCGGTTTCCTGGAGAACGATCGGATCTCCTTTCTTGGCAGGGATGAGGAAATGGCCATCGGTCTTGAGCTTCTTCTTGGCGCTGTCGAACCACTTCTTGAAGCCGGCTGCGTCAAAGACCGCGGGGACCAGAGTTGCCGCGATCTCGTCCGCGGTCGCCTTTCCGGCGTGGTCGGCGAGGATCGATCGGATGAGACCCACGGGATCTGATAACGCATGCTCCTTCACGGCTGCCGCGTCGTTGGCAGTGCGGGCGAGAATATGCTCGCCGGGAATGAAGGTCAGAGTATCGGCCGCGTACTGAAGCTGCATCGGGTGACCTTTTTTCGATCCGAAATCGATCGTGATCTGCCCGGTGATGAGTTCCCAGGCGGCGATTTTTCCAAATCCCCAACTGCGGTGGGTGACGAAGGCGCCGGGCGTAAGTTTCTGGAGGGCTTCGGCGTGGGCGGCGGTGATCTTACCGGCTTCGATGTAGGGATTCAGGTCTTCGCTCATGAGTGCGCGGATTCTAGGAGCCCGCGCGCTGTAAGAGAAGAAGATAAGAGGATTCGGTCAGGATTCAGCCAGATGTGCGCAAAGAGCGTTGCGATCGGCAAGGTGGATGAGTGTGCCCTCACGTGAGAGCAGACCGAAGCCCTCCCCATAGGAGGGGCCGTTCACCACGCAGGAGTCGGTGGCGCAGGCTGAGATCTGGGCTCGTCCCGCGGCAAGAGCCTCTTCCTTGTTGCCCGAGGCCTCAAATTTCCATCCTGTGATCCGTGCGTCGGGAAACCAAGAGCGCATGTTCGGCAGGAGTTTCGGGGTCGGCTCGAGGGTCAGCGTCAGGGCTCCCTCCTTGGTGGGGATTTTGCCGGTGCCTGCGCCTGGAAGATAGAAGTCACTTACCGCGGCGGCGTGATAGACGGCATTGATCCGAGTTTCGTCCGCGAGCTTTTCTAGGGCCAGGCGAATATCTTCGGTCGTGGTGAAGGGGATCAACCGGATCTTGTCGTTGGCAAGCGGGATGGGGGATGCCGTCGCTCCAGTCCCACGCAGGGCAATGACCTGATGTCCCCGTGCGGCAAGGGTCTCTGCGATCAAGGTGCCGAGCTCCCCGGTTGAGCGGTTACTGATCAACCGCATGGCATCGAGTGGTTCCTGCGTCGGGCCGATGGTGACGAGAACGGACATAGGAGAAAGGCTTACAGATAGCGTTCCGTTTCCTTCAGGGCGAGATTCATCGCCCGGTAGCCGAAGTGTCCTTGATTGACTTCCAGATAGCGGGCGCCGCCCCAACTTTCGCAGAGCGCGCTCAGGGATTCGGGAGGGGAGAGTCGGTCGTGGGTGCCGCCGATCACGGTGATCCGATCGGGAGGTGTGAGTGGGCGGCGCATGGCCGGGGCGCTCAGGTGGGCATGATGAGCGAGATCATGGGGATGGATACCATTCTTTATCAGTAATCCGGACATCATCGTGCTGGCTGGACTGCCGAAGGTGGCATGGGGAACATCGGCCACTGGCTGGAGGAGAACCGCGAAATCAACCAGCTCTAGTCCTAGGCTCAGCGCGGCGACCCATCCCCCGTAACTGGTCCCCATCAGGGCGGTGCGTGAAGAGCCGTTGGCCCGTGCCCAACGGAGAAGCTGGCGTAGCTCGATGACCGATTGTCTCAGGGCTTCCGCATTCCTGACGAGATCCGAGGTGATGGTCAGGGCTCCGTTGGCATAGCCACGTGGGGTCCGGCTATAGTGATAAGGAAGATGGGGGAAGAGGACATTCCAACCTCGGGCCGTGAACCGCGCCGCAATCCGGCGGTAGCCGAAGTCGCTGGCAGACATTAATGCATGCAACAGAACAAGGGTGGGGCGATCACCTGGAATGTCCGATTTAAAGAATAGAGCCATTGCTTTATGATTCTCCGGGTAGTCATCCCGGATCGGAGAATTCCAGCTCAGCTTGGATCCCTTAAGGTGCCACTCTGGCGCAGGTAATGTCCGATTCTCTTCGGGTGTCGCGTAATACTGTGCCGCTTCCAGCGCTTGGCATTCCAAGAGGTACTTTTCCAGCCGCTCTCGAGTCACTGCATGGCCTCGCAGGCGCCATTGGGAGAAGTTCATCAGCGTGCACATGGCGGCATCCATCCCGGCATGAATGGCATAGTCAAATGTCCGGATCATGGATGAATACCCTTTCTAGCCTGGGGAGTCTGAGGAAGATCTTCGGGAGAAAGTCCGAAGCGCGCGACGGCCTCCTTTTGCAGGGAAACGAAAGCCCGTGAAAGTTCTTCGGCAAAGCGTTCCCGGGCACCCGGTTGGCGAGCGTCCTGTTTCGGTGGTTCGACCGCGTCACCAATGACCAGATAGATCGGTGTACGCCGCAGCCAGTTGACCGGTTTGTAGAGGCGATCACTCCCGATGAGTGCGCAGGGTATCACGGGGGCGCCGCTCATGATGCTCAGGGCGGCGAGTCCGGGCTTCATCGGGGCACCATTGAGAATGGAATATTCACCGGCACGGATACCCCCCTCGGGAAAGATTCCGATCACCCGGCCATCCTCTAGTCGGTGGAGGGCGGTTCGTAACGAGGTCCGGTCACCCCCGCCCCGGTCGACGGGGATGCAGTTTAATCGAGTAAAGACCCCTCTCCAGAAGGGGGTGCCGAAAAGTTCCCCCATGGCCATCCAGTCGAGCCTTCTGGGGAAGAAACCGCTCATGATCGGGGGATCGAAATGACTGATATGGTTGGAGGCCATGATCAGCATGCCTCTTCTGGGAACGGAAGCGAGTTCCACGACCCGGACTCGGCAAGCGATCAAGAAGAGAAGCCTGCATCCCTTAATTACTATCCAGTGAAAAGCCGTGCGTAGGATCCGCTCCGGAAGCGGACCGCGGGAATGGAGGCGAGTAACTTCCACCGCCATGCCGGATTTCCTGCTCATGCCGATGGTGCGTTTTCCGGCGCTGAAAGGCTCTCAGGCTTCAAGCCTTCTCCAGAAAATATCCACGCTGTTTGGCGCTGATCGGTCGGCCGAGTTTTTCCAGCACCAGCAGCATGTCCTCCCAAACCTTCCTCTTCTCGGCCATGGTCTGGTTGCGGAGCAGGTAGGCAGGATGATAGGTCGGCATGAGCGGGACGCCGTGGTAGTCGAGCCACTTGCCGCGCACATCGCGCATGGTACGCGGTTCGCCGAGCAGGCCCTCGACCGCAGTGAGTCCGAGGGCAACGATGACCTTCGGCTTGATGAGATCGATCTGATCCCGCAGCCACGGCAGGCAGGTCGCCATCTCGGCGGGCTTTGGCTTGCGATTGCCAGCTTCACCCGCCGGCATGTTGGGGCGGCATTTCAGGACATTGGCGATGAAGATCTCCTCGCGGGTGTACTCCATCGCTCCGATGATTCGGGTCAGGAGCTGTCCCGCCTTGCCCACGAAGGGCTCGCCGCGCAGATCCTCCTCCTCACCGGGGGCCTCGCCGACGAAGAGCAATTCCGAGAAGGGATTGCCGACTCCGTAGACCACCTGCGTGCGGCTTGTCACCAGATGGGTGCAGTTGGTGCAGGCGAGGATCTTTGTTTTGAGTTCCGCCAGTTTGGCCAGGCGGCCGTCATCGCCTGTCGAGGGTTTTCCGGAGGCAGGTGCAGACGATTGTGCTGCTGGCGGTGCCGGGGCAACCACGGCAGCGGCCGCAGATGCCGGATCCTTTTTGATAAAGGAATCGGGAAGCGAAAAGAGCTGGTCCAGGGCCGCGCGACTCGCGACGGGGGTGGCACGGAGGGATTTCTTCATGTCGTTGAGAATCGGGAGAACGGCATCGAGGGCCTCATCAAGTTCTTGGGGAAGACCGGGGCGGTCGGAATTCATGGCGCTCATGCTGCCTTTGGCGGGGGAGGGGGAACGAGATCAAAATCCGCAGGGATCGGTGCCTCAAGCCGAAGAAGCTTCCCGGTCGAGGGATGCTCGAACTCGAGACGCCAGGCATGGAGCAGATGGCGGGCGAAGTGTTCGCGCCTGCCATAGAATGGGTCGCCGGCAATAGGGTGACCCAGATGGGTCAGATGGACGCGGATCTGATGGGTGCGTCCCGTGCGCGGCATGCAGGCCACAAGGGACCATCCTTCGCGTGATGCCAGCACCTCGTAATCAGTTACGGCATCGCGGCCCGAGGGAGGCTTCCGGATGGTCATGCGCTGACGATGAACGGGGTGGCGGCCGACGGGTTGGTCGATCGTTCCCCTACGATGACGCGGCAGGCCACGGACGATCGCAAGGTAGGTTTTCTTGACTTGGCGTTCGGCAAAGGCCGTGGCCAGCGCTGCATGGACCCGGTCGTTCTTGGCCACGACGATGCATCCGCTCGTTTCTTTGTCGAGTCGGTGGACAATGCCGGGGCGATGCTCCTCCGATCCGGTCGAGAGTGATCCCGCATGGTGGAGCAGGGCGTTGACAAGCGTCCCGTTCTCATGGCCCGCCCCGAGGTGGACGACCATTCCGGCGGGTTTGTTCACCATGAAGGATGCTCAGGGGGATATCCTCCGGATGGGCCCCTGCCAGTGGCTTTGGTGCCTCCTCCTCGATCCGGAGGAGGTCTCCTTCGTGGATTTCCTCGCTGCTTCGGGCAGGTTTGCCGTTGAGCAGCACCCTCCCCGCCTTGACCAGTGATTGGATTTTCGAGCGGGAGAACGCCGGCAGGTGCCGGACCAGAATCATGTCGAGACGCTGGCGCGCATCCTCCGGACCTGCGGTGAATTCGTGAACGGAAGGATGGGTCATGAAAAATAAGTTCGGTTTCTTGAAGGATGGGGGGCGGGGCGGTTAGGGTCAACCGATGTCGTCATTACCTCCCGGTGACAGGACCGAACCATGCCCCTCCTGCGGGGTGCTCCTTCAGGTCGGCGGCATGCCCCTCTTTCATCGGGTTCGTTGTCCGGCCTGCGCTCAGGAGGTTACCGTCCGCGTCCGATGCGGTCACTACTCTCTCCTTGAAGTGCTCGGTGAGGGGGGAGCAGGGAAGGTCTTCGGTTCCGTCCTAGAGTCAGGTGAACAGCTCGCCCTCAAGGTACTCGAGCGAGAGCACCCCGCTTACGAGGAGCAACTTGTCCATCTTCGCAATGAGGCGACCCTTGCCTCCCTGATCGACCATCCACGGGTGGTGAAAGTGCATTTTCTCGAGGAGGACGTCGAGGGTGCCCGGCTCGGCATGGAGTGGATGAGGGGGGGATCCCTTCACGACCTCATCGTGAGCCGACAATCGCTCGGTGAGTTGGAGTCGCTTTCGATCATTCTCCAGGTGCTCAAGGGACTGGCTGCCGCACACGAACAAGGGATCGTCCACCGGGATCTTAAGCCCGCAAATATCCTGCTCGGGTCGTCCGGTGGGGCAAAGCTGGGCGATTTTGGATTGGCCCTCAGCACCAGAAGCAAGCCGGTTCCCCACGGGCAGCTTTTGGCAACCCCGGATTACGTTTCCCCGGAGATCTTGGGAGGGTTCCGTGGGGATTTTGTAAGCGATCTCTACAGTCTAGGCGGATGTCTTTTCCATGCAGTGACAGGGGAGTCTCCTTATAGGACCGAGGGACTTCCGTTGGATCGTCTGCGCGATCTCAAGGCTTCAGCGGTGCGCGTTCCTTCGGGACGTCTCTCCAGGGAAACCAAGATGCTGCTTGAGAAGATCCTGGCTCCGGACCCTGCCAAACGGTTCCGATCCGCCGTGGATCTTGAGTCGGCGATGATCCCGTTGATCGGAATCCTTGAACGACGTCAGAAACGGACGGGAGTCACCTCCCTTCTTGGAAAGCTCTTGGGCGATGATACCCGTCGCGGTGAGGCTTGATTCACAGGTGACGAGATGAAAGCCTAACTCCTGCACGGTGTTGTCTTTGCAAAAGGGCAGCCCGTCTTCATCCCCAACCAACTTCAGAAACCTATTTATTCGCTGATGAGGCTCGTCAAATCGTTCCTTCTGCTGACGATTTCCTCGCTGGTGCTTCTTGCCCTGCTAGTGCCCACCCCCGTGGCTGCATGGCCATCCACCCATTGGAGGGATCTGATCGGGGCGGGAACACTGCCACCGGTGTCCCGTGTTCTGGTACTGATTCCCGCTCTGTTTGCGGTTGCCGGATGGCTTTGGATCGCGCTCCGCTCCGCCCTCGCCTCCGCGCTGCCGATTCTGCTGCTCGGTCTTGTGCTGTCGCTGGGGGCCTCGCTGTCCGCTCTTCCCAACGGACTCTTTTACGACCCCATGACGCTTGTCCTCGGACTCTTGATTTCGTTACTAGCGATCCAGGTGTTTCGCCAGACCCGCGCCGGTGCCCGTGAACCGGCGCTCCGACGGCTTTTCGGACAGCGGCTTCGCCCGGGAATCTTCCGTCGTCTGGTCGAGGGTGAGTTACCGGTGGCGTTTCCGGGCGAGTTGTACGAGGCCTCCGTGGTGGTCTGCACCGTCCACAACCACGTCGACCTCATGGAGGTTCTGAGTCCCTCCGACTATGTCGCGATGATGAACCTTTATCTCCGCGCCGCCTCTGACTTTCTGGTCGATGTGGGGGGATATCTCGACGAGTGCTCCGGCGAAAGCATTCGGGTTGTTTTTGGCGTTCCTCTTCCCGTGGAGGGCGCTCCCAACCATGCGGCCAAGGCAGCGCGGGCCGCGATCGATTTGGTTTCCAGGCTTGAGGAGCTCAACCGCGAGTGCGACCGGACTTGGCAGAAGAGGCTGGATTTCCGTATTGGCCTGAATTCGGGCGAAATGGTCGCCGGAGCCTTTGGTGGAGCAAGGGCCGGGCGGTTCAGCGTCTCGGGTCCTGTTGTCGAGTTTGCGAGACATCTTTCAGCCGCCTGCGCCCAGTACGGATGCAGGATCCTGACCGGTCCGCTCAGTTTCGAGATGGCATCATCCTCCGTCGAGGCCCGTCCTATCGATCTCCTTCAGCGCGCCGGAAGCAGGCGCCGCGTGGAGTTGTACGAGTTCCTTGCCCCGAAGAACACCCTTTCGCCGGAGCGTGAGCGGAGTCGCGACCAATTCTGGAAGGGTGTGATTTTCTTTCGCGAACGCAAGTGGGAAGAGGCCATCAAGGCCTTTGCTTCCGCCCGTATTCCGGGCATCCCCGACAAGGTGCTCGATCATTACCTTGAGAGAGTCGAGCGCGCCCGCCGCGGCGAGGACGAACCGACTCCCGAACAGGCAATCCTCGCGGAGGCCTTGTAGGAGGAAATTATGAATTCTGAGGGATGAATAGTCTGAAGGTATCCCCTCCTGCCTTTCATACTTGATCATTCAACCTTCATCATTTCCATGGCCTCCCTCGACTACCCCGAGTCTTTCCGCGAGTTGGTGAAGCAGTTGAGGCGTCTGCCTGGGATCGGACCTCGAAGTGCGGAGAGGATTGCCCTCTGGATGCTCCGCTCTCCCGATGCCAAGCCGGACCAGTTAGCTGGTGCCATCGGAAGGGCGCGCGAAACCCTTCGTACCTGCCGCCTCTGCGGATTCTTTGCGGAGCAGGAGGAATGCGCACTCTGCCGTGAAACAGCCCGGGAAGGCGGGGAACTCTGTGTCGTCGAGACGGCAACCGACATTCTGCCGCTGGAGCGCACCGGGGTGTTCCGTGGACGCTACCATGCCCTCGGGGGCAAGCTCTCGCCGCTGGACGGGGTGGGGCCTGAGCATCTGCGCATCGGGGAACTTCTTGAGCGACTCGGTCAGGAACGTCCCAAGGAAGTGATCCTTGCCCTTGGTGCCGATGTGGAGGGGGAAGCCACCGCGCACTATCTCGCCGAGATAATCGCCCCGACGGGTGTTCCGGTGACTCGTATCGCCCAAGGTCTTCCCGCCGGGGGAGGGGTCGAGCAGGCGGATCAGGTTACGCTCCACCGTGCGCTGGCCCATCGTCGCGCCTATTGAGTTTCTTTCGGTGATCACGCGCCGCTCCCTCCTTTTTGGTCTCTTCTGGGTTTTGATCACGGCTTTTCCGGCCTCTGTAACGGCAGCCGTCGATGCTCCTCTCAATCCGCTCGTTACCCTGATGATCCAGAGGCTGCAGCTCTCAAGGGAGGTCGCATGGAACAAGTGCCGTGCAGGAATTCCCGTAGCCGACCCGGCCCGTGAGGCCCGGATGCTGACCGACCTGAGATCTGCAGGAGTTCAGGAGGGTCTGTCCGCTGCCGAGGTGACACGGCTGTTCCTGCCGCAGATCGCCGCCTCCCGGCGCTATCAGCAGGAACTCATCGCCGGATGGCGCTCGGGGATTGATATTCCGAGGATCGAACCGCTCGATCTGGCCGCCGAAATCAGGCCGCGACTCGACAAGGTGAATCGCGAAATGCTCCGTCAATGGGTCAAGATTTGTCGGGAGCCCCTTGACTGGGCCGACAAAGAGGAAGCGCGGAGAATGCTCCTGGAACGGGGGATTCCGTCCGATGTGGCCAAGATTGCAGTCGGTCCGTTGGGTGGTCCGGGCCCTGGATCCAGATAAGGCACGTTTTTTAACTTTTTAACCTTTTTAACTCCTTTAATCTTTCTTCCATGGCTGCACCGAAGATCGATCCCTCCCTGCATCAGGAGCGTAAACCCGATTGGATCAAGGTGCGCCTGCCCTCCAATCCGGTCTTCTTCTCAACCAAGGCGATGATCTCGGATCTCCGCCTGCACACTGTTTGCGAGAGTGCCCAATGCCCGAATCGCTGGGAATGCTGGAGCGGCGGCACTGCGACCATGATGATCGCCGGGGATCGCTGCACCCGAGCCTGCGGATTCTGCGCGGTCGACACGGCCAAGCCGTTCCCTTTGGAAGAGGACGAGCCCCAGCGTGTCGCCGAGGCCGTTCGACGGATGAAACTCAAGCATGTCGTCATCACAGCCGTCGCCCGCGACGATATTCCCGATGGCGGGGCGGAGCACTTTGCTCGCACGATCGCCGAGGTCCGCAAGGTAGATCCCTCCATCGTGATCGAGATCCTGACCCCCGATTTCAACGGCAAGGATGATTCGCTCCGTACCGTGGTCGACGCAACGCCGCAGATCTTCAATCACAACCTCGAGACCGTTGAGCGGTTGACGCCGATGGTTCGCTCCCGCGCGAAATACCGTCTATCGCTTGATTTCTTAAAGCGTGCCAAGGAGTTGGCTGATTCTCGAGGCCAGAAGATGGTCACCAAGAGCGGCATCATGCTTGGTCTTGGTGAGCAGGAGAACGAGATCTTCCAGGCGATGGACGACCTGCGGGAGGCGAATGTCAGTGTCCTGACCATGGGCCAGTACCTCCGACCGAGCCCCCAACACCTCCCTGTCGTGGAATACATCACACCCGAGATTTTTGATCTCTACGGTGAGATCGCCCGTAAGAAAGGCTTTACCCATGTGGCCAGCGGACCGCTGGTGCGTAGTTCTTACCACGCCTCGGACTTTAACCCCATCGATCAAGCCGGGTTCTAAGGCTGGCTCTGCAATCCCGATTCTTTATTGGTCCGTTTCCCTTTCTGGTGATCGATTGCTTTGGTCCCGTCGGTTGGTGAGGCAGCAAGGATCCCGGACACAGCCTGCCCAACAACCGGTCGGTCTTGGCAGAGAACGGGTAAATGGGCCGCTACCGTAGGAGGAGGGCTGGGGAGACGGTGATTGAGTTGGAGAAACATCACCGTTTATGCGGACTTCGTGTTCCATAGGCTCCATTTCCATCAAAGCCTTTGATATCGCTCTTCCCCATCCCGACAAAGCGCAATTTGAGGTAATGAAAAGCGGAACCTATTCGTGGTTATTCCAGAAATAGGACTGGGCATCGCCATCCTCTCCATCTTTTGTCATCTCAAATCGGACGCCCGTTCCGAGTAATCGGACTGGGAGGTTTTTCCTTTCATAAGCCTTGGCGAGCAGTGATTCAAAAACGGCGATGGTAGGACAGTCACATAGGCATTCCTTGGTTGTTTTGGTGAAATCGGAAAACTTCACTTTCACAAAAGCTTTCCGGATTTTCCGATCTGAAGCCTTCTGACTGAGTTCTCCAATCAGCTCCAGGGAAAGTTCCCTGATGGCGTTCCTGCACTGTTCCAGGGAAATCAGGTTATCGGTAAATGTGGTTTCATTGCTGTGGGATTTGCTGACGCGGTGAGGGTGGACTTCCCTGTCATCCTGCCCGCGGCAGAGTCGATAAAGCTCCTCGCCCCATTTTCCGAACTGCCGGACCATCTCCGGGAGAGCGATCTTCTGTAGGTCGGCACAGGTATGGATCCCCCGAGCAGCAAACCGCTCCGCGCTCTTGGGTCCGATCCCCCACACCTTACGGATGGGCAGAGTGGCCATGAATTCGGCGACCTGCTCGGGAAGGATCGCAAACTGCCCGTTCGGCTTGCGCCAGTCGCTGGCAATCTTTGCGAGCATCTTGTTAGGAGCGATGCCGGCAGATCCCGTCAGGCCGGTTTCGTCATGGATTCGCATCCTGATTTCTTTTGCGATATCCCAAGCATATCGATCCGACGCGCTCACATCGAGATAGGCTTCGTCCAGGGAGAGGGGTTCCACCAGCGGGGTGTAGTCATGAAAGATCCTCCGGATGTGCTGGGATGCTGCACGGTAAAGCTCGAAGCGTGGTGGGAGAAAGACGAGTTGAGGACACCGTTCGCGCGCCATGAATCCGGGCATAGCCGAGCGAATACCAAACTTCCTGGCTTCATAGTTGCATGTGGCGACCACACTGCGCGGACCGCCACCGCCGACGGCTATAGGATGGCCTGCCAATTCAGGTCGCTCCCGCATCTCGACGGCTGCATAGAAACAATCCATGTCGAGATGGATAATCTTACGCATGAACTCAGTTGATGAAGAAATGCCCGTTTTGTGGGAATCCCTAAAGCAGCGGGAGTCTATCAGACGATTGCCCTAGTTCGACTGATCCGATTCCTTTTCTTCCTTGGGCTTGTCGGTTGATTGCTCAGATGAGGAGTCCTTTTCTTTGGATTTCTCCCTCTTCTTTGTTCCGTAGACCTCCGCGAGCACTTTGCCGATTAGAGGGGCGGCGTGGCTACCGCCGTGGATGGAGTTGTCACCCGGTTCCCCCTCGTAGACGGCTGCAAAGGCATACTGCGGATTCTCGGCCGGGACAAATCCCGCGAACCAGGCGGCGGTCCGCTGTTTATTGGTAGGGCCCCATTGTGCAGTACCGGTTTTCCCTGCGACATGGTAGCCCTCGACTTGTGCGTGATGGGCTGTTCCCTCTCCGTCTTCGGTGACGGCGACGAGTGCCTTGCGGAGGGTCTCCATGTCTTCGGGTTTGATCTGTAAGTCGTCACGGACGCGATCCGGGTAGGCGGCTACGACCTTATTGTCGATACCCTGGATCTGCTTAACGAGTCGGGTCTGGTGGAACTGCCCCCCTGTGCCGATAACCCCGTAGGCCTGGGCCATCTGGAGGGGGGATATCTTGATGTCGCCCTGGCCGATACTCATGTTCGCCACGTCACCCTTGAGGATCTTCCTCTTCTGAACGCGGAGCATATAGGCGTCGTCGGGAATGTTCCCGTCGGTCTCGGCCTTAAGCGGAATACCGGTCTTTCTCCCGAGACCGAGTCGGCGGGTCCACTCGATCATGCTCGGTGCGCCGATCTTGATGCCTGCCTGAATAAACCAGGTATTGCACGACTGGGTCAGGGCCTCGACGAAGTTCAGCTTGCCGACGCTGTATTTCTTCCAGTTGTGGAAGGTGAAGTTGCCGATGTCGATCGCTTGAGGGCCGGTGTAGGTGTCTTCGGCCTTTAGTTTGCCCGACTGGAAACCGGAAAAGCCGACATAGGTCTTGAAGGTCGACCCGGGCGGGTAAGAGGAGCGGTAGGCACGGGGGAGAAGCGGAACGTCAGGATCGTCGCTGAGTTGTTTGTAAATCTGCGGGTTAATGGTCGGGACAAAGTGGTTCGGATTGTACTGCGGCCAGGAGGCCATGGCGTGGATTTCGCCGGTCCAGGGGTCGATGAAGACGATGGCGCCGCGCTTGGCATTTTCCTTGAGGACCTTCTCGCAGATACGCTGGAGATTTTGATCAAGTGTGGTGATGACGTTGTCGCCCGGAACAGGCGGCTGAGCGATGCGTTCCGAGGTTTTCCTTCCCTCCGCATCGTAGGTGGCATGAAGGCTGCCGAGCTTTCCCTTGAGCTGGAAGTCGAAGGTCTGCTCGATACCCTCGCGTCCCTCGCTTTCGGTGAAGATCAGGTCTTTGTTCTCGATGGGTCGCGTGGAGAGTGGAGCCTCCTTACCGGTGTAGCCGATGATATGCGAGGCGAGTTCCCCGTTTGGGTAAAGGCGAGCATAGACCTGCTGGAGTTGCAGGTTCGGAGTGATCCCGCGCCGGGCAGCGGCTAGTTCCTCGGGCCGGAGGTCCTCGATGAGCGGGAGAGGGAGGAGAGCCCGGTTTCGGTAATGGGTGAGGATTGCCTGATCACTGAGCGTGAAGGGTCGGCCGAGGAATCCCTTGGCAAAGGTGATCTGTTGACGCGCGAAGGAGAGGGCCTTGGCATCATCCCAATCGGTTGAGGAGGGGAACTGAAGGACAAGGTTGTAGCTCAGGCGGTTTTGGGCGAATGGATAGCCGTTGCGATCGGTGATCTGGCCTCGCGGTGCGGGGATCCCGAGTTGGTAGGTGCGGGCCTGTTTTTGGGTCTCCCAGGTGGGCTTTGGGTTTTCATCCACCGGCGTATTAGTCCCGAGGATCTGTGCGTTGGCCGTCGGCGAAGTGCCAAGGGATGCCGCCAAGATCAGAAGCAGGATCAATGAGTGGCGGAGATTCATCGGGTGATGGGTGCCGACTTGGGAGCGGTGATGTGCGGAGGCTTGAGGTAGAGTGGTTCCGGAGTAAGAGGTGAGAGATACACCGTGCCGCAGCGATGGGCCAGCCTGGCAAGTCTCGTCGCCATGGGGGAGGCGATTTGTAGGGAAGGGATCTCAGCGAGGGGGGCGGATCCAAACACGGGAAAATCGGGCCGTGTCGAAAGATATGTGGAGACATCCTGAGGAGAGATCAGGATCGGTTTCTCGAGAAAGTCTCCTTCCTTCAAGCAGGCTACCCAGAGATGCCCTCCACGGGCATCACCCGCCGCCCAGAATCCCTCCTCTGGTCCTGGTAGTGCCAAGGGTGAGGGGATGGCATAAAGGGGAAGTTCCAATGCTGTGGCCATCGCACGTGCCGTCGCAATCGAAGCCCGGAGTCCGTTATAGGAACCAGGACCCTGTCCCACAGCGAGTGCGTCTGGAGTGCCGCAGAGAGAAACAGCCTTCTCCAGTGCCTTGAACAGAGCCGAGGAATCGGAACGGGCATGGTGTGTGTTTTCCTCAAAGAGGAGGGATTCCGCTTCATCTTCCAAGGAAACAACCGCCACCGAGGCGACGGAAGAGGAGGAATCAAGGGCAAGAATCTTCATGACTTTACAGCCCAGTTGATCAGGCGCGAATTGTCAGACTGATGGGTGATCCTGATCCTCAGGGTGCCGGGGGGCAGGATCTGTGAAAACTTGTCACCCCACTCGATCATCATGAATCCGTCATCCAGATATTCTTCAAGGCCGAGCCCCAGCACCTCTTCCTCCGACTCCAAACGGTACCAGTCGCTGTGATGGAGGGGGCATTCCCCTCCGGAGTAGCTGTGTAGCAAGGTGAAGGTGGGACTGGAAACCGGTTCGGAAACTCCGAGTAGGGAGGCTACGGCCTTTACGAAATGGGTTTTTCCGGCACCGAGGGGTCCTTCAAGGCTAACGGAGCCGGCTTGACGCATCAGAGGCAATAACTTGGAAGCCAGTTCCCCGGTCTCATCCAGAGAATGGACCAAAGCGGAGCCCTCTGATGTGACAGCATTGTCGATTGCCATTGCCTGTATATTTTAGTCACGTTCTGACGGCTAGCAATGCTGGCTAGTTTAATCCTTCATAATTCATCATTCACCCTTCATCCTTTTTCCCATGTCCAACCCCACCCAACTCCCTGCTTGGAAAGCCCTTTCCGCCAACCGCGACCTGATTGCCAAAACGACGCTGAAGGAACTCTTCGCTGCTGATCCG
Organism: Pseudomonadota bacterium; assembly: GCA_009928265.1. Classification (GTDB taxonomy): domain Bacteria; phylum Verrucomicrobiota; class Verrucomicrobiia; order Chthoniobacterales; family UBA6821; genus UBA6821. Next base: position 17,180 of record RFPR01000034.1, read on the forward strand.
ACCCGCGGTGAGCGCCTGACAGCTGAGGCCTGCGGACTTTACCTCGATTACTCCAAGAACCGAGTTAACGACGAGACACTCAAGAACCTCGTTCAGTTGGCCAAGGAGGTTGGTTTGGAGGAGCACCGCGACAAGATGTTCGCGGGTGAGAAGATCAACATTACCGAGAACCGCGCCGTCCTTCACGTCGCCCTCCGTGCCCCGAAGAGCGAGGTGATCAAGGTCGACGGCGTGGATGTCGTTCCCGAGGTGCACAAAGTCCTCGAGGCGATGGGAACCTTTGCTGACCGCGTCCGCTCCGGCGAGTGGAAAGGCCACACCGGCAAGCGCATCAAGAA
>RFPR01000035.1 GCA_009928265.1 Pseudomonadota bacterium
AGATTGCGCCCCCCGAGAGTGAGGAACACGAAGAGGATATAGAAGTATAGCGGGCCATGATAGTTCTCTGGATCGTAGCGGTAAAAGCCGTTGGCACGCATCTGATCGACGAACCAGCCATTGATCCCCTCGTCGAAATGCGCCGGCTTGATATCAAGCCCCCAGAGACGCAAAAGGGCCGCCAGCAGGAGAATCGCCCCCTCGACCACCATGGCGGACAACAGGAGATTCTTGACGGCACGAACCGATGGGCGACTCTGCATCCAACCAAGGAACCAAGACGTCACGGATGAATCAAGAACGCCCCGCCCTATCCGTGGTGATCCCGGCCCGCAATGAGGAACGTCGCCTGCCAAAAACCTTGAGCCTCATTCGAGAGTGGATCGCTTACTCGGGACGAACGACCGAGGTGATTCCCGTGGTCCAGGGACATGATGCGACCACGTCCATCGTGGAGAGGGAGGCTCTGCATGACCACGCCCTTCAACCGATCATCCAGCACGAGGGAGAGGGCAAGGGGATGGCTGTGCGCCTAGGAGTGACCGCGGCACGGGGTGACATCATTCTCTTCACCGATGCTGACCTGAGCGTGCCTGTGGAATCCCTCGAGAAACTTGTCGTGATGCTGGAGCAGCACCCCGACATAGACGGCATACTCGGTAGCCGGCGGCTTCCGGAAAGCGATATCGTGATTCGTCAACCTCTCATGCGAAGACTCTCGGGCAAGGCCTTCAACATTGCGCTCAAGGCCGGCGGGTTGACCCGCTTTGCCGACACCCAGTGCGGCTGCAAACTCTTCCGGCGAGAAGCCGCGAAGGCCATTTTCGCCAAGTCAGAACTCGATGGCTTTGCCTTCGACGTGGAGATCCTCAATATCGCCGACCAACTCGGCTATCGCATGGAGGAGGTTCCCGTCACTTGGGCCGATGCCGGTGGGTCGCGGGTCTGGCTTCCGCGCGACGGGTTCCGGGCGCTCCGAGACGCCTGGTCCCTGAGGAAAAGATTCGTTTCCTAGGCCCCGGAAGAGGCCAGAACCTCGGAGGCGGTCTTGAAGTGCATCTTGGCGACTTTCGAGAGCATCGCGGCCCCGTACGTGGAGACAATCCGGGAGGCCGATTCCTTCACCTTGGCAGAGACCCCTTTGGGTAGAGGAATTTCAAGTTCGTTGGCATGGTCGTCGAGCCAGTCGATAAAACCTTCCCGCGCCATGATCGAGGCGGCGGCGACGGCGTAGTCGCTCTCTGCCTTGGTGCGCTGGTCGAGTTGGAGTTTCCTCCCATCCTCCATGAGCGCTTTTTGGAGGACGCGAGCGTCGGCAAATTTGTCCGAGAGGGCGCGGGGGCACGACGGTACCCGTGCGCATAAGTTCTCTATGATCCTGGCATGCCCCCAGGCAAGCAGGCGGTTCAGATTCCCGATCTTGGCGTAGAGTTGGTTGTACTTTTCGGGAGCGATAACGATCCTCTCAAAGGGAGCTCCTGACTTCCGGATCACATCGGCCAGTTCCCGGATCTTTTTGTCCGTTCCTATCCCCTTGCTGTCGCGGATACCGGCATCGCGGAGGTGACACGCCAGATCGCTGTCGACATAGACCCCGGCAATGACGAGCGGTCCAAGCAGATCCCCTTTGCCACTCTCGTCGATGCCGAAGTGAGGGGAAAACTGATCCGGATCAAGGATCTCCTCGTAGCCGAGACGCGCCTCTCCGAGCACCTCTGGCTCGAGCACGAAGGTGATGAAATCCTCCAACCCCCTGCCTTGCAGGAGCGCCTTGGGACCCTTCTCGTAAACGGCGATACTGAGCTTTTCCTTGGTGGCCGCGTAGAGAGTGTAAGGCTTCTCCTCAAACTTAAAGCCCCGCTCCGCAAGCACGACACGGAGTTTGGCAGCCTGTTCCTGCGTCAGGGGATAGGTCTTGGAATGTAGGGGAGGAGCCACGGGTTAAGTCGGATGCTTGCGATCAGGGTCACGGTGCCCTAGGCCTCCTGTGTGGACAAGAAGAAGCAGAGGAATCATGACCCCCGACGGATCCGTAAAGCCCTGACGGAGCTTCTGGCATGGCACGTCGATTACGGCCGCCACGCCTTGCCGTGGCGCCTTGATTCCGATCCCTATGCGGTGCTGGTCTCCGAGTTCATGCTCCAGCAGACCACCGTGGCCACGGTTACCCCACGCTTCGCGGCATGGATGAGACTCTTTCCCACCATCGCCAATCTTGCTGCGGCCTCGGAACAGGACATTCTCTCGGCTTGGGAGGGGCTCGGTTACTACTCCCGTGCCCGTAGAATCCATGCAGCGGCCAAGGCGATTGTAGAGCGTCATCAAGGGGTTGTTCCCTTAGAACAAGAGGATCTTCTCGGGCTACCCGGCATTGGATCCTACACGGCTGCTGCGATCAGGGCATTTGCCCATGACGAGCCTGCCGTTGTTCTCGATACCAACATCATCCGCGTGCTGGCACGCTGGGAAAATCTCACCAGCCCCGTCGATAAGGCGGCAGGCAAGCAGTCACTCGGAGAACTGGCCGCAGCCTTCTATCCCAAGACCGGATGCCGCGCCGTCGCCTCAGCCCTCATGGATCTGGGCGCGATGATCTGCACTGCGGGGAAGCCTGCCTGCGATGCCTGCCCTCTCGAAAAAAGCTGTAAGGCTGTCCAACCAGAGCGCCTTCCTGCAAAATCGCCTCGCAAGGTAACGACCAAAATCACCGAACACCGTGCCTGGTGGTTACGTGAGGGAAAACTCTACCTGGAGCAATCCTGCGGCCCGCGTTGGACAGGACTCTGGATCCTTCCTGAACTCGGGGATGAAAAGCCCTCGGGCCGGGCCGTAGCCGAACTGACCTACCCGATTACCAGATACCGCGTCAGGATGACGGTTTACCCCTCCAAATCACACCCCCGAAAAGGCCTCCACAGCTTTACCCGCAACGAAATTGCCGGTCTTCCCATCCCCACCCCTCACCGCAAAGCCATCGAGGCAGCACTCCATGCGGTTGCGAAGGGATAGGTTCCAGTTCATACTCCGAATTCCATGGCATCGTTACCCGACATCACCAGCGTCCCCGACGCGCACGGTCACTTCGGTCCGTACGGAGGCCGCTTTGTGCCCGAGACCCTGATGTCGGCGCTGCTCGATCTCGAGCGCGAATACGAGATCGCCCGCAAGGATCCCGCTTTCCAAAAAGAACTCGATTACCTTTTGAGCGAGTTCGTCGGCCGCCCCACCCCACTTTATTTAGCCGAACGCCTCACCCAAGAACTCGGCGGTGCGAAGATTTATCTCAAGCGCGAGGACCTGCTCCACACCGGCGCCCACAAGATCAACAACGCCATCGGCCAAATCCTTCTCGCCCGCCGCATGGGCAAGAAACGTGTCATTGCCGAGACCGGTGCCGGTCAGCACGGCGTGGCGACTGCGACCGTGGCGGCACGCTTCGGCTTCGAGTGCGTCATCTACATGGGTGCCGTCGACATGGAACGGCAGGCCCTCAATGTTGCCCGTATGCGCTTCCTGGGTGCCAAGGTTGTTACAGTCACCGCCGGACAGGCGACCCTCAAGGAAGCAGTCAACGAAGCGATGCGCGACTGGGTAACCAATGTCCGCCACACCCACTACATCCTCGGAACAGCCTACGGGGCACATCCCTACCCGATGATGGTACGGGACTTCCACCGCGTCATTGGCGTGGAGTCACGCCAACAGATCCTCGAGCATGAGGGACGGCTTCCGGACCTGCTTCTAGCCTGCGTCGGAGGAGGCAGCAATGCGATCGGACTCTTCCATGCCTTCCTTGAGGACAAAGAGGTCCGCATGACCGGCGTCGAGGCAGGAGGACGAGGCATCGTCCGCGGAGAGCATGCCGCCCGCTTCCAGGGCGGACGACTCGGCGTCCTGCAGGGCGCCAAGACCTGGCTCTTGTCCGATGCGGACGGTCAAATCGAGCTCACTCATTCCGTGTCGGCCGGCCTTGATTACGCCGCTGTCGGACCCGAGCACAGCTTCCTCAAGGACGTCGGTCGCGCTGACTACACCTACGCCACGGATGATGAGGCGCTCGCGGCATTCCACAAGCTTTCCTCCGTTGAGGGAATCATCCCCGCACTTGAAAGTTCCCATGCCATCGCCGAAACGATCAAGGTAGCCCCGACCATGAAGTCCGACCAGATCATCGTGGTGAATCTCTCCGGACGGGGAGACAAGGATGTCTCCCAAGTGATGGAGTTGGAAAAGAAGTAGCGGGGAATTTCCCTTCAGCAATCTACCGCACCGAACCTTACCAGAAACTGCGCGGTACCGAGACCTTGTCACCCGGCTGCATTGCCGGATCAGCCTCCAAGTTCTGGCGGACTTTCTTCACGTTTACGAAAGTTCTTCCTCCATTGCGCAGGATGCAGACCTTGGTCTGGTCCGCATAGTCGGTGAATCCGCCGGCAGCCGAGATGGCACCCAGCAGGGTTAGATCCGGGGTGTAGCGTACCCTTTGGGGGGAGCGGACATCCCCCTCGATGTCGACCAAACGATCGAATTGGACCGAAACAGTCACGATGGGGGCAGAGTAAATTCCACGGCTCTTGTAGACCCCTTCAATGCTGTTCTGCACATCGGCCTGCCTGAGGCCGGAAGCATGGATCTTCCCGATATAGGGAAGGTTGATATTCCCCACCCCGTCGACCGTATAATTTCCTGAGACCTGACTGATGTCCTCCGAAGGAACTCCAGCCAACCTGATGGTGACCTGATCACCAGAGCGCAGAGGCACATCGTCGGCACGGGATACCCCCGCTCCAACGCAAATCAGGATCGCGATCAAGAACCAGATGATGCTGGTATTTCGGAGAACGTTCATGGATCAGTAATCCCCGCGTGTTTCCCGGGCAGGGTTCACTTTCTTACCCTTCTCCTTGTTGTCAACGGCATCTTCCGCGGAAGGCTTCCGATTAGTGGACTGCATCGGGCTGTAATACTGATAGTAGCTCGTATAGTACTCGTAGTATTCATCATGCCGGATATCGGTGTTATTAAGGACGCATCCGACAATTCTAGCACCGACGTTGGTGAGTCCCTGCTTGACCCGCTGCAGCATGGCTCTCGGGAAGCGGCGGTGTTGCACCACCACAAGCGTCAGATCCACCGAACTTGCGATTACCGAGGCATCACTAACACCGAGGATCGGGGGAGAGTCAAAAAAGACCATGTCGAATGTCCCTCTTACCTGCTGAATGAGGTCGATCATTCTCTGCGAGTTCAGAATTCCTGCTGCATCAATAGGCAACCTTCCGCTTGGCAGAAAAGTGAGGTTTTCCACATCGGTCTGGATCAGTAACGGCTCCAGCGGGATATCGTTGGTGAGAAAATCCGTGAGTCCCCGTTCGTTGGAGACACCAAAGAAACGATGCTGGGAGGGGCGGCGTAAGTCAGCATCCACAATCAGTGTGCGATACCCGCCCTTAGCAAAGGTAAAAGCCAGGTTGTTTAGCGTTGTCGACTTTCCCTCACCCACCCCGCCGCTCACCACAGTCAGGGTGTTGGCATCTGGAGACTTCCTGTTGAACTCGATGTTCGTCCTCATGATGCGGTAACCCTCCGCATCTGGACAATCGGGGGGGGCGTCCTTAAGAATGGCCACATCACGGGGAATCACGGCCAGCACCGGGACACCGAGTGCCGCCTCAATGTCCTGCATGGTCTTGACGCTCGTGTCGAGATACTCGATCAGGAAGGCAAGGCCAACCCCCAATGCCAGGCCGACCGCGACTGCGATGATCATGTTCTGGGCCACCCTAGGCTTGGCCGGAAAGTCGGAAACCTCCGCTTTTTCCCAGATGGCTGCCGGACTCTGGGGCATCGTGCGCTGCATCGCCTCGGTGGAATAACGCGACTCGGCTGACTCCAGGATCCTCTTGGCCTTCAAGTATTCGTTCTTGGCCTCCTGATAATGGAGGGCCTTGGACTTGGCATCCATCTGATGCGTTCGGGCGTCCCCAAGCTTCTGCTCCATGGCCTCGAGTGATTTCTCTGAGATTTCCAGATTGGCCGCGAGCGATTTCCTCAGGATGGCTATCTGGTCGGAAAGTTGCTGTGCGTACACCCTCTTCTTAGCCTGCAGCGACTGCACATTGGGGTGGTTGGGGCCGAGCCCCGAGTTGAGCATGTGGGCTTCCTCGGAAACGCATGCCTCGTACAGGGGGAGGATCTGGGTGATCGTTGCGTCGTCCATCTCGAAGGTCTTGAGGCTTCGCGTGATCTGCTCGTCGGTCATTGCCTGGATCTGCTGCTGCTTGGATTTGAGGGTGGCGACCCTGATGCGGCTGTCATTCACCTGGCTCTCGACGTTCTGGAGGATTGCCTCCTCGGCCTGGCGAGGATCCTCAACGCTCTCGGGATTGAGGTCGTAGATCTTCCCTTCGACACGGATCTTCGTCATTGAGTCACGAAGTTCCTCGACCTTCCTGCGCTGTTTCTGGACTTCATCCTCAAGCTGGACTAGTGAGCGGGCCACCCAGCTCTGCTGCTCGTCGATGCGCTTCTTCTGGTATTCCAGAGCGATGGTATTCGCTAGGTCCGCGGCCTCCTGACGATCCTTGTCCAATACTGAAATCTGGATCAAATCCGTGTTTCTGACCTCGGAAATCGTGAGCATGGACCGGAGCTTCATGTAAGCCACATCACGGGCGCGCAGATCCCATTTCTGCATCAGTTTCATCGCATCGATCACAGGATAGAGGATCTCCTTGCGCTGGATGATCTGGAACTGGGTTGTGGAAAAACGGGGGTCGTACCTCGGGCCATTCTGCCCGCTGAAGATCTGCATGTTGTTATTGTCTTCCTTGACCTGCATGGTCACCGAGGACATGTACTGACGAGGGGTGAGATAAGTCGACACGCCGGCCGTGATGACCACAAGCAGGAAGACAAGGATGATGAGCGGAAGCCTGACCCGGATGACCCTCCAGTAATCAAGCAGGTGCAGTTTGATCTCACCCGTTTCGGCCGATGTCGTTGAATGATGCTGCTGCATGAAAGACTTGGAGTTGGGAACCTAACCTACTTTGAGAAATACTTCATTCCTGAAAAATTGGAATGCGTCCCAACGCTTTAGAACGCGCCGCCCAACTGGAGATAGGATATCCCCCTATTGTAGGCTCGGGAGGGAACCTGGTCACAAATCGACCCCAAATACTGATAGCCAATCGAAAGCTGAAGGATGCGGTTTAGCGCATAATTCAGCGCAATATTTCCCTGAAGGCTGGTCTGGTAGAAGTCGATGAGGGAGCCGTTGGGATATTGGGCTGTCGGCGTCCCGCTGGGAGAGTCTTTGAAGCTCTGGAGAAGGTAGAAGAAGCCGGCGTTGGCATTGAGCTTGGCGGTGAAGCCTTGGGTATAATTAACCCCAGTCCTGAAGGCGGGACTGAAGCTCACATTCTGTTGTCCGGAAGGCTGGGTTCCCAGATGGGCAACCCAGGCAACAGTTGAGGCCTTTCCAAAGGACCAATTGAAGTTGTTGTCTAGATAGGGGCCGATGTATGGTGTGGAGGTGTAAATGTTCTGTTGTGTTCGAAACTCAGCGCCCGCGCGAAAATTCCAGAACCATCTCGGGTTGAAGATGTGATCGAAGCCGCCGGAAAGAACATTACCCCAGCTTCTATTGCCCTGCTGCTCATAGAGATAGATATCGGTATTATAGTCCACAACCGCCGTGGTAGTCGGCTTGACCAACCAGCGGAATGATTCAGCAAAGCCCGGTTGAGTGAATCCCTGCTGATTATTGAGACTTTGTTCCAGGTAGTAGTTCCCCGTGTAATTGAACCTAGTGACTGTGGTGAAAAGATCCGACCACTGATAAGCGCCGGACATACTGTTGGCGCTATAGAAGTAAGCGCCGTTCTGGTTCTGCGACGATCCGATGAGGCTGGGATTGGGTTGCTGCTGGTAGGAACTCGCGGTGTTGAAGGTAAGAACGAGTCTCGGGGAGTAGCGGTACTCCACGGACAAACCAAGACCCACGGTGCCTTGATTTCGATTCGCCGTGGCGGGCACCTGGGGATAATAGCTGAGCCCTCCTGTTAGACTGGCATCAAAATTCAACCTTGGTGTTCCGAAGCGGTAGTTGACACCGCCGTTGATGTTCATGAAGTAACTCGCCGCCGGATTGCTAGCTGCGCTGTTGACGTTGTTGTCATAGCCACCGCGCACGGCAGCCTGGAAACGCAACTTCTTGGCCCAGTCAAACATGCTTCCGAGAGGGCCCGGGCCATTATTCGAAGCGTCTGCCTCCGGCTCACCGGGGTTGGCATCATTGAGCTTAATGCTTGGCATTCCAACTGATGCCGGGGCGAATTGGGGATTTCCTGCAGGCTGGCCGCTCTGAAGATTGAGATTCTCCGCTGAAGGAGGGTTGAATTCAGGCTTTGGAGGAAGGGTCGGTTGCGGCGGCGGCTGTTGTTGTGGTTCCGGGGCGGACTCCTGTAACGGGGGTGGAAGCGGAGGGGTTGGGAGCGTCACCGAGGGCGGCTCCACCTGCATGGACGATGGTGAGGGCTGCACTTGTGCCGGCACCTCGGCAGGAGACGGCGAATCTTGCTGAGCCTCCTCCGCCAATCCACTCTGGGCGATAGAAATCAGGCCTGCAATCAGCAGGATTTTTAATCTGGGGAAAAGGGAGGGCATCCGCGCGTCTGCGAAATGGATCTAGATTTTTGAAAATGGCAAATGGGGTTATCTTAAAACACTATAGAAGTTCTGATGGCAAGCCATGGTTTTGGGCAATTCTGCCACAATCCGATACTAGGTTTTATGGAAGCACACCTCCGGCTGTTTTTTCCTGCAACCGACGCAACAGAGTTTCCATTCCCTGGGCATCCTTGAAACGTGAAGCGACACGAGCGTAATGCAGGGCGATGCTCGGTTCATCTTGAAACTCCATCACGGCGGCATAATCCCCATAAACCTGTGAGTAGAGCGGCATTAGGACCATGGCCTGCAAAAACGCCCCCCGGGCCCCCACCTCGTCCCCAAGATGACCGAGTAGAAATACGTGGTTCATCCAGAGATACCAATCACCACCACTCAACGGCAGGGCACGATCCAATTGCTGCCTGAGAATAATCCTGTCGGCAGGTTCGTTGTAATCGATTTCAGGCCTAGACAACATCGTGCGGTAGAGGGAGACGCGCAAATCGGCATAGCGAGTGCTGTCCGGGACCTCGGAAAGAAGACGACTGGCCTCCACCGAGGCTTGGGCCAAGGAATGTTCTCCGGGCAATCGAGCAGCATCCGTGATTGATTGCTCCAAGCGGAAGAACCGGAATTCCCGACTCCAATCCTTGATCACAATACATGCTAAAAAGCCTGAAAGCACCGCAACGAAAGCGCATTGAAAGACACGCATTCCATGGGAGATAGGCCGGTGACCACCATGCAGCCCATCACCACCCAGGATCCCGAGACAAAAAGCTGCAAGAATGGCATTCGATGCGAGGTGCATGTTGAAATCGAATGCCGAGTGCACCATTTGTGCAGCAACAGCGGCCAGCGCACCCAGTAGGATGGCTTTGGAATCGCCAGGTGATCCGCTTCTCACGCTCTCTCCGGAATGACGGAACAGAGCTGCCACTCCAGCCCTCAGATGACCGGCTAGAAAAATGATCAAGAGAAGAAATCCAATCAGACCATACTCGGACAAGAGTTGTGCATAATCGTTATGGGCCAGCAGGGACTCTACGGGCATGATAAGACGGGCGCACCATTGGAAGCTCCCCGACCCCATTCCGAAAAACGGTGCGTTCCCAAGGTCATGGATGGAAGCCCTCCAGAGATCCTCGCGATAATCATCCATCCAAAGTCCCTGCATCCTAAGCCCCATGGCTGGATTGCTGGAAAGCAAGACGAAGGCCCCGGCGGCCGCCGACGCCACCAAAAGAATGATAAGGATCCCTGAAAGCAGCTTCCCACGATCGCCTGAAAGGAGCAGTAGAAGCACTGAAACCAAGGCCAAAACGACCAGTCCCGCGATCAACGCCACCACGCCACCACGACTCATGCTGATGCAGACGCCGAACCCCAAGAAAAAGAAAAGATATAGCAGCATACCGCGAGTGACCCACCGGAGCCGTCCCCAACAGGTCAAGGCGATGGCGAAAAGCGCCGCATCCCCCAATAACCAGGCCAGATGGTTCTTATTGGCATAGGTTCCCACTGTTTCCGCGTAGTAGGTTTTCAAGAGAGGGAGCCACTCCAGAAGTGGAGCCCAGGACTGATCACAGTAAAACTGGTAAATTTCGATGCCAGTCTGAACAAAGGCTGAAGCCAGAAGAATCCCAAGAAAAAGTAATCGTGGCCCCTTTTCCGTCACCGCGGCGAGAGTGAGTAGATAAACGAGAAAACAAGCTGCCAACCGCAGGAGCTCAAAATCACGGAGACCCGGATCACCACCAAAACAAGTCCTGACCAGCAGATAGGAACCGAAAGCTAGGGCGGCCCCAAGGCAGATCCGGTCAGGGGTGCGCCTATTATTACCGAGGAGAATCCCGGGAATCGATACGATCCCAGCCGACAAAATCGGTACGTAGCAAACCATCAGCGGGAACATTGGCCGACCTCCACCCCCAATCGACTGAATCGCAACGATCCCAAGAGAGATAAGGAACGAAACGATCCAGGGAAGAATGTTCACGATGCCACTCATGCCGGCGACTGTATCGTCGAAGTGTGTCCTAAACTTTGAGGAAAGCCACGGGAAACCCTCTTTCCCTTGATGGGAAAGGACCGAGAGGTTATTGCTAATCACCTTTTTCATGAGCAAAAGTATCCTGGATCCGGCCCGCACTGAGGGCATCGAACTGAGCAACGACGAGATCGCGCGCTATTCACGCCATCTCATCATGCCCGAGGTCACCCTCGAGGGTCAGAAGAAGCTCAAGGCCGCCTCCATCCTCTGCATCGGCACGGGTGGTCTGGGATCTCCGATCGCCCTCTACCTCGCAGCCGCCGGCATCGGTCGCATCGGCCTGGTCGACTTCGATACGGTCGATTTCTCGAATCTCCAGCGCCAGATCCTTCACGGCACAACCGACGTGGGCCGCAAGAAGATCAATAGCGCCAAGGATACGATCAAGTCGATCAACCCCAACGTGCAGGTCGACCTGCACGACTGCTTCTTCACCTCGGAGAACGCCGCCCAGATCGTGGCCCCCTACGACATCGTGATCGACGGGACGGATAATTTCCCGACCCGCTACCTCTCCAACGACATTTGCGTCTTCCAGAAGAAGCCGAATGTCTACGGATCCATCTTCCGCTTTGACGGTCAGTGCACGGTCTTTGCCCCTCATCTCGGCGGCCCCTGCTACCGCTGTCTCTATCCCGAACCCCCGCCACCGGGCATGGTCCCGAGCTGCGCGGAGGGAGGCGTCCTCGGGGTGCTCCCCGGTATCATCGGAGTGATGCAGGCGATCGAGGCGATCAAACTGATTGTCGGCATCGGCGATCCACTCATCGGCCGACTCATGACCTTTGACGCGCTGAAGATGAGTTTCCGCGAGTTCAAGCCGCGCCGTGATCCCAAGTGCCCCGTTTGCGGCGACAATCCGACCATTACCGAGCTCATCGACTACGACACCTTCTGCGGCATCCCGCAGGCAGCCGCCGCCGAGAAAGAGCTGGAAGCCGAGGCCCCGATCGTGGAAATCACCGTCGAGGAGCTGCAGGCCAAGCTCTCCTCCGACGAGAAGGTCACCCTGATTGATGTACGCGAGCAGTTCGAGTGGGACATCGCCCGTATCACTGGCGCCAAGCTCATCCCTCTCGGTGATCTGCACAGCCGCATGAGCGAGCTCGACAGTGCTGATACGATCTACCTCCAGTGCAAATCGGGCGTTCGCTCGGCCACCGCCGCGCGCGAACTGCAGAGGGCCGGATTCTCCAAGCTCTTCAACGTGCAAGGCGGTATCCTCGCCTGGGCTGACCGGATCGACCCCTCGGTTCCCAAATACTGATGTCCGGGGTTCTGGAGCAACTTGCCGATCTGCTGCGCTGCCCCGTCACGGGTCAGCAGCTCAGACTCGCCGATCCCGGTGAGGTCGCCGCGATCGCGGCAAAGGCCCCGGCCGACAGCGAGGGATTCCTCGTCCGCGAGGATGCTCAGGCTGCCTATCCGGTGCGCGGCGGCATACCCGACCTTCTGCCCGAGTCCCTGATTCCCTTGGGTTCCACCATATCCCCAATCTCCTAGCACCCATCACCCGATTTTCATGACCGAACTCGAGACCATCCGCCACTCCGCGGCCCATGTGCTGGCCAACGCGATTCTCCGCATCTGGCCCGAGGCCCAGTTTGCGGCAGGACCGCCGGTCGATCAGGGCTTCTACTACGACGTGGAACTGCCTCACCGGATTTCTCCCGAGGATTTCGAGCGGATCGAGAAAGAAATGTCAGCGATCATCGCCGAGGCCCAGCCATTCCAGCGCGAGGTGATCACCCGCGCGGAGGCCATCTCGATGGGAAAACGCGGTGAATTGGCAGGCCTTGCCCCGCGTCCCGAAGCGAGCAAGTTCAAGCTCGATATCCTGACCCGCATTCCCGAGGGGGAGGAGATTTCCCTCTACCGCAACGGCGTCTTCACCGATCTCTGCGCCGGCCCCCATGTCGCCGACACCTCGAAGATCGCGTCCTTCAAACTGACCCACGTCGCCAGCGCCTTCTACCTCGGAGACGAGAACAATCCCCAACTTCAGCGCATTTACGGCACCGCTTTTGCCTCTCAAGAGGAACTCGACAATCACTTCGCCCTGCTTGAGGAGGCCAAGAAGCGCGATCACCGCCGTATCGGCAAGGATCTCGGACTTTTCCACATCGACGACGCAGTCGGCCAAGGACTGATCCTCTGGACGCCGAAAGGTGCGATCATTCGCCAGGAGCTGCAGGACTTCATCAGCGGCGAGCTTTCTAAGCAGGGCTATTCCCAGGTCTTCACCCCGCACATCGGCAAGATCGGGCTCTACAAGACCTCCGGCCACTTCCCCTACTACAAGGAGTCGCAGTTCCCCGCCATCCCCGAGCCGGACCAGCTGGAGCGTATCGCCTCCGAAGGATGCAGCTGCGCCGAGATGACGGCCCGCCTCGAGGCGGTGAGCGCGCCGTTCGCCGCGATGCTCAACGAGCGTGCCGGCCGCGAGGTGGTGACATCGGACCGCATCAAGGATCCCTCCCAGCTCCTCGACGGCTTCATGCTGAAGCCGATGAACTGCCCACATCACATCCGGATATTCGCCTCGCAGCCCCGCAGCTACCGCGACCTGCCGGTGCGCCTCGCCGAGTTCGGCACGGTCTACCGCTGGGAGCAGTCGGGCGAGCTCAACGGCATGACCCGCGTGCGCGGATTCACCCAGGACGACGCCCATCTCTTTGTCACCGAGGAGCAGGTAGCCGCCGAGGTACGCGGATGTCTCGAGTTGGTGAAGAAGGTCCTCACCACGCTCGGCATGACCGATTACCGGGTGCGCGTCGGGCTGCGCGATCCCGACAGCACTAAGTTCACCGGGAACCCCACCCAATGGGATCTCGCCGAGAAGGCCTGCCTTGACGCCGCCGCGTCGCTCGGTGTCCCCTTCACCAAGGAGCCGGGCGAGGCCGCCTTCTATGGGCCGAAGATCGATTTTGTCGTGAAGGATGTCCTCGGCCGGGACTGGCAGCTCGGCACCGTGCAGGTGGACTATGTCCTGCCCGTTCGCTTCGGGCTTTCTTATACGGGGGCCGACGGTAACGCCCATGTCCCGGTGATGATCCACCGTGCCCCGTTCGGCTCGCTGGAGCGCTTCACCGGCGTGCTCATCGAACACTTCGCCGGCAACTTCCCCGTCTGGCTCGCACCCGAGCAGGCACGCATCCTTCCCGTTTCCCAAAAGGTCTCCGCCTACGCGGAATCCATCGTCGCGGAGATGAAGATGCGTGGAGTCCGCGTCACCGCAGACCTCTCAGCCGACAAGCTCGGGGCCAAGATTCGCCTTGCCCAGCTCGAGAAGGTGCCGTACATGATCGTCGTTGGACCCAAGGAGGAGGCCGCAGGCCAGCTCTCCGTTCGAAGCCGCAAAAACGGTGACGAGGGGTCCATAGCCAAAGATGACTTCATCCAGAGAATCGAATCGGAAATCCGCGATCGCGCGCTCACGGTCTGAGCGCGCATGATTTCCTCTTGTCCGGCCACCTTGGCATCCCTCCTTACGCAGTCGTCAACCCGCCGGCACCATCGTGCCGTCACAACCCCGTGCCGGAGCAACCCGAAGGCGCATTGAAGTCCCATTAATCCCGCACTCATCCGCATCAACGATCGCATCAGGGCCCGTGAGGTCCGCGTGATCATCGGCTCCACCGGTCAGCAACTTGGCATCCTCAAGACAGAGGAAGCCGTCCGCCGCGCAAAATCCTACGGCCTGGACCTCATCGAGATCGCGCCAACCGCGAATCCTCCGGTCTGCCGCATCGCCGACTTTGGAAAGTTTAAGTACGAGCTGACCAAGAAGGAGAAGGAGAACCGTCACAGCGCGAGCAAGGTCAAGGAAATCAAGTTCCGGGTGAAAATCGGAGCTCACGACTACGAGACGAAACTCCGTCACGCCGAGGAGTTCGTCGAGAAGGGGAACAAGCTCAAGATCGTCCTGCAATTCCGCGGACGAGAGAACGCCCACAAGGACCTTGGCATGGCGATGATGCAGAAGATCATCAAGGACCTCGAGACGATGGCCCACGTCGACATGCCGCCCAAGTTGGTCGGCCGCGCTGTCGGCATGACCCTCAGCCCCCTTCCCACTGCCAAACGCAAGCGCCGCTTTGCGAAGATCGACGAGGAGTACATCGAGGACGAGGATGATCACGATGAGGACGAGGACGAGTCGGGGGAATCCAATGCGCCTGAGACCGCACCACTGACCGCTCACGAGGACGAAGCCGCCAAGTAAATGGCGGTCATGTCAAAAAAACGCCTCTACCTCTTCGACATCGACGGCACCCTGATCACTTCGGGTGGCGCCGGGGAAACCTCGTACCGCGAGGCGGTGGGTAAGTTTTG
The DNA here is from genome assembly GCA_009928265.1 of Pseudomonadota bacterium. Classification (GTDB taxonomy): domain Bacteria; phylum Verrucomicrobiota; class Verrucomicrobiia; order Chthoniobacterales; family UBA6821; genus UBA6821. Next base: position 15,065 of record RFPR01000035.1, read on the forward strand.
TGGCAGCCTAGCCCCTCTTGAGGGACTGAATTTTGCCGGCAATACCGACACAGGTCTTGCCCGCAGCGTTCTCATGGCGGCCGGAAAGGAAGCGACGCAGGAGGCCATCATGGCCCTTCACGACACCTACCTCGGCATCCTTGCCGACCGGATCCACCGCCACCAGGGAAGCCTCCTGCCAGGCATTATTCTCCTTCTAGACCAACTCAAGGAACGCCCCGACTGCGTCTTGGCTCTACTAACCGGAAATCTGGCCGCCGGAGCGGAGGTGAAACTTACCCACTACGGCGTCTGGCACTACTTTGATTTTGGCGCCTATGCCGACGACCACCACGAGCGCAACCAACTCGGCCCTGTCGCCGCAGCCCGTGCCTTTGAAGAACACGGTGAGGAATTTCCGCCTGACCGAATTTATGTGATCGGCGACACCCCCCGCGACATCGAGTGCGGGAAGGCATTCGGCGCGGTGACTGTGGCGGTGGCCACGGGAAAATATTCGAAAGGGGAACTCGCCTCCCACCGCCCGGACTTCCTGTTCGACGACTTCTCCGATCCGGACGCCGTCATGACGGCGATTGCCCCGAAGGAGCAATAAGGTTTTAGGCTGTAGTCTATTAGACTGTTAGGAGCGAAATCCTGCACGGAGGTGCGGATTGGGTTTAAAGCAGGAAGGTGAAGGGCCACCCAACGGGGTGGAAAAAATCTTATAGAAGAGATCTACCGCTCCGGGGTGTAGTCGGTCTTGTACCCCTTATTCTCACCCGGTCGAAGGGCGTTAGGATAGTTCCAGTCAGTCTTCACATCGACCGTAACCGTCTTGAGTTGCTTGTAGATCTGGTAGGGATTCTCGATGCCGATGAAGTAGTTGAAGGTGGGAGCTCCCTTGGATGTCATCCCTCCGCTGAACATCTTGATTGTCCCGACGCCGAGCATGTTCTCGATCGGATTAACCTTCACATCAAGCTGCTCCAGGCGATCGAAGTCGATGCTCTTAAAATCGATTCCCCAGAAACCGGTCCGCAACAGGACCCGCTTGTTGGTGAATGCATAGCAGGTATTTTCGAAAACCAGACAGAGCCGGAGCATGTTTCCGATGCCCAACCAACAGGGAATCATGTGCAGGGCGAAGAAAGGAATCATGAATCCCGCCATCTCCCTGGATCCCTTCATGTCACCCTTGAGCATGTGCTGGATGAATCCGAAATAATCGAACGCTCCCCAGAGCAATCCGAGAATCAGGAACGGCACTCCTGAGAGGAGGAACGGGATCAGCGTTGGATTGCCGACCCAAAGCACCTTTTCGTCCTGATCAAGCACGGCATCGAACTGAGGTGGCAGGTTGTCGGTGGTGAATTTCATCTCAGTGTTTCTAGAACGAGGAGGTCATGCCGTAAAGGAAGCCCTTGAGGTATTCCGTCTCGGCGAAGCCGACGAGGATCGGGTGATCAGGGCTCTGACTGAACGTAGCCAGACGCCGTGCCGTTCGACGGGCATCATGGAAAGCCTCGGCCACCGTCAGATCGTATTCTTCTGCCGAGACATGGTGCGAGCAGGAGAAGGTGGCGAGCAGTCCTTCCTTTGAGAGTAATTGCGCCGCCTTGAGATGGAGTTCCCGGTAGCCACGTAGGGCGTCGGAGATCCCCTTGCGCGTCTTGGTGAAGGGCGGCGGATCCAGAATGATCAGGTCGTACTGCTCTTCGCGGCGCGAGGCAAGGGATAGGACCTCAAAGACATCCTCGCCGATGACCTTTACGGAAACATTGTTGAGTCGCGCATTAGCCTCGATCCGTGGGATGTTTTCCCTCCCTGACTCAACGGCAGTCACCTCGGAGGCTCCGCCCAGTGCGCAGGCAAGGGCAAAGGCACCTTGGTTGGAGAAACAATCGAGCACACGGCGACCCTTGGCATGGGCTGCTACTGCGGCGTAACTGGCGGTCTGATCGAGATAGAATCCAGTCTTCTGCCCGTGGATCGCATCAAGATGAAACTTTACCCCGGCGACCGTTATCTCGGTAGCCTGTGGCTCAGGACCCAGCAAGACACCTGTGCGGATGTCGAGTCCCTCGGCCTTGCGGGAAGAGGAGTCGTTGCGCTCCACGACGGTTGCCACTCCGAGGATTTCCTGCACGGCTGCGGCAATCATGTCGCGTCGCAGATCCATCGCCATTGTCTGGGTCTGGAGCGTGGCGACATCCCCGAAGCGGTCGACGATGACTCCGGGCACGCCGTCACTCTCACTCCAGAGGACACGGCGCACCTGCGGATCGATCCCGAGACTGTCGCGGAAAACCTGAGCCCTCTCGAGGCGGCGGCGGAAGAAATCGGCGTCGAGATC